>JAYVJI010000527.1:0-4814 GCA_043769435.1 Verrucomicrobiota bacterium | reverse complement strand
GCTGAACCTCGGGCGCCAGACGAACAAGGCCGCGACGCAGAGCATGGCGTCGACCGGCGATCTGGCGACGCATTTATCCGAAACGCTCGATGGGCGGCGCGTGATCAAGGCCTATGGCATGGAGGAGCCGGAGCACGCGCGTTTCAATGACTTCAGTAATCGTCTCCGCCAGGCGACTCTGAAGGTCATGCGGGCGTGGGCATTTTACCGGCCCGGCATGAATTTTCTGGGAGCCATGGGCACGATCCTGGTTCTCTATTTTGGTGGTCGTGCTGCTCTGGAAGGCAGACTCACGCCTGGTGAGTTCACAGGCTTTCTGGTGCTCATGCCGTTCCTTTATGAACCGGTGGGACAACTGCATCAACTGAATCAAATCATACAGGCCGGACGGGCGGCAGCGGACCGGGTTTTCGAGATCATGGACGCCGAGCAGGAGCCCTCTGCGGAGGGCGGTGCCATGCTGGCACTGACAGAAGGGCACGTGAAGTTTGAGGACGTCAGTTTCACTTACAGCGGGAAGTCTGCTACGCTGCATGAGGTCAGCCTGGAGGCGCTTCCCGGCCAAGCCATTGCGCTGGTAGGCCCCACTGGTGCAGGAAAAAGCACTATCATTAACCTCCTCACGCGGTTCTATGAATATGATGGTGGCGTCATCAGCATAGACGGTCAGGACATCCGGATGCTGAATAAAACGAGCCTGCGCGGGGCTATAGGTTATGTCACTCAGGAGAGCTTTCTCTTTAATGGTACCGTGCGGGAAAACCTGTTGCTGGCGAAGCGCGATGCGGCGGAGGGGGAACTCTGGGAGGTGCTCGCTGCGGCGAATGCGGAGGGCTTTGTCCGGCGGCTGCCGGAACTGCTGGACACGCATGTGGGTGAGCGCGGGGTCCGGCTCAGCGTGGGGGAAAAGCAGCGCATCAGCATCGCCCGGGCGCTACTGAAGAATCCGCCGATACTCTTGCTCGATGAAGCGACAGCGAGCGTGGATACGGAGACCGAACGCCTGATCCAGGAAGCCCTGGAGCGGCTCATGGTGAACCGCACTACATTTGTTATAGCCCACCGGCTGAGCACCGTGCGGAACGCCGACCGTATCTATGTGCTGGATCAGGGCAGGATCGTGGAGCAGGGCACACACAACGAGCTGTTGCACGCCGGAGGGCTCTACGCGGGGCTCTGCCGCACTTCTTTTCTGGCAGAGGAAAAGCCGGCGGGCTGAGGGGGGGGAGACAACTATCTGCGGCCATGAAGCAACCTCAACAGCACTGGACTCTGGCCGTGGACCGCGGCGGAACTTTCACCGACTGTCTGGCGAGGGATCCCCTGGGCAGGCTGCACCGGTGTAAGATTCTGTCTTCTGGAAAGCTGCGCGCTGCTGTCAGGGAAGTGTCAGGAAACCGGGTGCTTCCTGCGGCTGCCTGGGCTGAGTCGGAGGGCCTGCTGGCTGGCTGGGCGGTGGAGATCCCTGGCATCCCCTTGTCCACCGTGGCCGTGGGCTGGAGAGATGGCTGGCTGACTCTGGCGAGCGCAGCCGGCGTGGAGCCGGGCATGATTATGGAGTTGAGCACGGGTGAGCCGGCTCCGGTGGCGGGTGCGCGGTTGTTGACCGGGACGGCTCCGGGCACGGCTTTTCCGCCGCTGGAATACCGGCTGGCCACCACGCTGGCCACGAATGCGCTCCTGGAGGGTGCCGGTGCCCGCACCGCGCTTTTCATCACGCGGGGCTTTGGCGATCTGTTGGTGACCGGGGACCAGCGCCGGGCGGATTTGTTTGCCCTAGGACATGTGCGGGAGGCTCCCCTTTACACCGTCAGTGTGGAGTTGGCAGGTCGCATGGATGCAGGCGGTGCGGAACTGGAACCGCTGGATGAAAGCGGGCTGCGCGAGGCCGCAGAGCGTCTGGTCCGCAGTGGCATCACCAGCGCTGCCGTGGCCTTGGCTCACAGTGATGTGAACCCTGCTCATGAGCTGGCGGCGGGCCGGATTCTGGAGGAGGCGGGCTTCCGGAGCGTCTCGCTGAGCAGCGTGCTTTCCCCGGTCATCCGCCTGCTGCCGAGGGCGCAGACAGCGGTGGTGAATGCGGTCCTGGCACCGGTCATGGAGGAATTCATCAGCAGCGTGCGGGCACCGCTGGGTGGAGGGAGGTTTCTGTTGATGTCCAGCAACGGCGGCCTGGAAACACCGGATGCCTTCCGGCCCCGGGACAGCCTGCTGAGCGGTCCGGCGGGCGGTATCGCCGGCTGTGCAGCCACCGCCAGGGCTTGCGGTGAGCGACGTATCCTCACGCTGGATATGGGAGGTACAAGTACGGACACGGCTCGCTGGGAAGGCCGGTTTGTCTATCAATTTGAGCAGCGTGTGGGCCGGGCGGTGATCCTGGCTCCCGCTCTGCGGATCGAGACGGTGGCGGCCGGCGGCGGCAGCATCTGCGAGGTCCGGGGAGGGGAGTTAACCGTGGGCCCGCGCAGCGCCGGAGCCGAGCCCGGGCCGGCCTGCTATGGACGAGGCGGACCACTGACCCTAACGGATGTGAATCTTCTCCTGGGCCGGCTCGATCCTGACAAGGCGGGGATACCGCTAATGCTGGCTCCTGCGCGGCAGCGCCTAGGTGAACTGCAGGAGTCCATGCGCGTGGCGGGTCTGGCCGTTCCGGAAAGTGAGGCAGCTCTGCTCCACGGGTTGCGGGACATCGCCGTGGCGCGCATGGCGGGGGCGGTCCGCAGTATTTCTGTCAGGGACGGCTGTGATCCCCGGGAGTATACTCTGGTGGCCTTTGGCGGGGCCGGGCCGCAGCACGCCTGTTCCATCGCGGATCAACTACAGATGACGCGCATCCTCATTCCTGCCGGGGCCGGAGTGCTCAGCGCTGCCGGGGTGCTCCACGCCGCAGTGGAGCGCAGCGGGGTGCGGCAGGTGCTGGAGCCATTCGCACCGGCCCGGGCGCTGGCATTGCTGCGGGAACTGGAGGAGAATACCCTAGCGGCAGTCCGCACCTCACTGAGCGGCCACGGCACGGAGATTTCTGTCAGCAGGAGAATGGCTGAGCTGCGGCTGGCTGGTCAGGAGGCGGCGCTCACACTGGACTTCGCAGAGCCCGGCACCCTGCCTGAGGCCTTTGCGGACGCCCACTTTCGTCAGTATGGCTATGCGCCCCCCGCCGGGCGGGCGCTGGAGTTGGTGAGCCTGCGGGTGGTCGCAGGGGAGGTGCTGGCCGCTCCGGAACCCGAGGAATTTTCATGTCCTGCGGAGATTCTGAGCGGTCCGGCACTGGTCCAAGACACCAGCAGCACCATGGTAGTAGAGCCGGGATGGCAGGCGGCGCAGGGCAGCCGGGGCACATGGCTGCTGACGCGGACCGCGCCCGCGCTACCGGAAGCGGGGCAGGCCGTAGCGGTCGCCGCCAGTCTTTTCCGCTGCCGCCTCCAGGGGATGGTGGATGCCATGGGGGAACTGCTCCGGCGCACCGCTGTCAGCACTAACATTCGGGAGCGGCTGGATTATTCCTGCGCTCTGCTGGACGCTGCGGGCCGGCTTGTTCTGAATGCGCCGCACATTCCGGTCCACCTCGGGGCACTGGGGGAGTGCGTGCGCCGGGCTGCCGCAGTGCTGCCGCCGGAACCAGGGGATGTTTTCATCACTAACGATCCGGCCGCCGGCGGCTCCCATTTACCGGATATTACCGTGCTCTGTCCGGTGTTCAGCGAGGGCGGGAAACTGCTCGCGTGGACTGCCAGCAGGGCGCATCATGCGGAGACTGGCGGGATCACGCCCGGCTCCATGCCTCCGGATGCCAGCTGCCTAGCAGAGGAAGGCGTAGTCATTCCGCCGATGCACCTGCTGCGGGCAGGAGTCAGCCACGCGGACCAGGTGCTGAGACTGCTGACAGAGGCCCGCTGGCCGAGCCGGGCGCCTGCTGACAACATGGCCGACATCCGGGCTCAACTGGCCTCCGTGCGTCATGGGGCAGACGCCTTCCTCCAGCTGTGCGCCAGCCATGGTGAAGCGGTGGTCACCGCGCAGTTGACGGCCATCACGGCGCAGGCGCGGGAAGCCTTTCGCCGCAGACTGGCCGCAGTGGAACGTGCGCCAGTGGGGGCGGTGAGCACCATGGATGACGGCACGCCGCTAGCTGTCAGGATCGACTTCAGCGGAGGCCGGATGCATCTGGATTTCACAGGCAGCGGGGGCGTGCATCCCGGCAGTCTGAATGCCGGGCCGGCCATCCTCCGGAGCGTCATCCTGTATGTGCTGCGGCTGTGGACAGGGGAGGATCTGGCGCTGAATGAAGGCCCGTTTGATTTGGTGGATGTCACGGTTCCTCCGGGTTTGCTGTCGCCTCCTTTTCATGGTGATCCCTCACTGTCGCCGGCGGTGGTCGGTGGAAATGTGGAAACCAGTCAGTGCCTGGCCAGCCTGCTCATCACTGCTCTGGACCTGGAGGCTGGCAGCCAGGGGACTATGAATAACGTGATTTTTGGCAATGCTGCATTCGGGCATTATGAGACTATCTGCGGCGGCAGCGGTGCGGGCCCCGGCTGGCATGGCACAGATGCCATCCACACGCACATGACGAATACAGCCATCACCGATGTGGAGGTTTTGGAGCGGCGTTTTCCTGTGCGGTTGAGGGAATTCCGTATCCGCCCGGGCAGCGGGGGAGGGGGAGAGTGGAGGGGCGGCCATGGAGCCATCCGCGTCTATGAATTCCTCGCGCCGGTCACTGTTTCACTGCTCACCGGCCACCGCCGGAAAGGACCTGCGGGCCTTCATGGCGGCCTTGATGGCTCACCGGGAGCGCAGTTTCTCCACCGCAG
>JAYVJI010000526.1:0-2258 GCA_043769435.1 Verrucomicrobiota bacterium | reverse complement strand
GATGACCGCGCCGTCTCTTCCGGTGAAATAAAGATGACCTGCGGCTGAAACCGGCGAGGCATAAATGCCGGACATGCCCGGGATGCGCTCCGCTTCCTGGAGGGCATGGCCGTTCTTCGCACTGAGAATGGTGAGGTATCCGTCATTGCCGGAATGGAAATAAAGCCTGCCGTCAACGAGGAGTGGAGAAGGCACATAGGGGGTCCGTTTATCGTGCTTCCAGAGTACGGCATCGGTGTCTGTCAGATCGCCGGTCCTCCCCAGCTTGATGGCCAGCAGAGCCGCTCCGCGAAATCCGCTGATGGCGTAGAGGACACCTTCGCGGGCGATCGGCGTGGGGATGACATTGGCAGTCATTCCTCCGCAGGACCAGATTTCCTTTCCACTGTCCAGCTCATAACTGCGGATGCGGTTGGTAGCGCAGACGATGACCTGTTGCTTGCCGTCATGTGTCACGATCAGCGGCGTAGTCCAAGTGGTCTCCTCATCCCGGGGCTGGCGCCAGATTTCCTTTCCGTCCTTTTTATGGCAGGCTAAAATGAAATCCTGGCCCTCATGGTCCCAGTTCACCACGATGGTGTCACCACTCAGTGCAGGGGAGGTCCCCTCGCCAAAAGCATTTCGTGTCTGCATTTTGCCAAGATCCTTCGACCACACTGTTTTTCCTGTCATGTCGAGGCAATGCAGCCCCCGACTGCCAAACCAGGCGTAGACGTGCTCGCCATCCGTCACCGGGGAGTGGGAGGAAAATCCATGGTCCCGGTGGTGGCCCTCGTGGGGCAATTCCTCCTTTACGGTAGTCTGCCAGAGCGTCTTTCCGGAGGCACGGTCTAGGCACATCATGACGAACTGATAGACCTCCACTGGCTGCTCAGCTCTCATGCCACCGCCGCCGCCACGGCGTCGCCCGCCTTCCGGTGGAGGCGGCGGCGATGCTGGCTCCGGCTTGATGTCCACTGGTTTGCCATCTGCTTTTTTCCCGCTGGGGATGGCGGTCTGGATGAAGATTCTGTCCCCCCAAATGATCGGGGTGGATGCTCCGCTGCCAGGCAGCTTTGCCTTCCACTTCAGATTTGTGGTTTCGCTAAAAGTGACGGGAGGCGTGGCGCCGGGCGCGGTGCCATCAAGCTGCGGGCCTCTCCATTGAGGCCAGTGGCCGGGCTCCGCCGCGCGGACGGCCGCGTGAGTTGTCAAGGAAAGCAGCAGAAGGGCAAGTTGGGCATGTCGCGTTTTCATATGCAGGTCCATGCCACAAACGGGGCCGCCGGCAAGGCCTTCCTGAGATGGTTCCACAGATGGTGCTATGGTGCCGGATGCGCCGTTCCTCAGCTCCCGGCAGAGTTCCGCTTGGCCTGAAGGACAGGCATGATTTTGGCCAGCGGGAGGCAATTCACCACATCCTCGCGGGTCAGCCAACCTTTGCGGGCGATGCGAATGCCGAAGAATAAATCCTGGAGGCCATCTGTGCTGTGGGCATCGGGATTGATGGCACAGCGCACGCCTTTCTCTTTGGCGGCCCGCCACCAGCGCCAGTCCATGTCCAGCCGCCATGGGTTGGCATTGAGTTCGATGATGGTTCCATTCGCCGCGCAGGCATCTAGCACCGCACTGATGTTCACCGCATAAGGCTCACGTCTCAACAGGAGCCGTCCGGTCAGGTGACCCAGCATGGTTACGTTAGGATTTTCCACCGCGCGGATGATGCGGCGGGTCATTTCAGCCTCGCTCAGGGTGAAGGAATTATGGACACTGGCGACGACGTAGTCCAGTTCACTCAGCAGTTCATCGGGATAGTCCAGAGTGCCGTCTTTCAGAATGTCCACCTCGCTGCCCGCCAGCAGGCGGAAATCATCACCCCAGCTGGCATTCAGGGCACGGATTTCTGCGATCTGAGCGCGCAGCCTGGCGGCATCCAGTCCATTGGCTTGAAAGGACGACTTGCTATGGTCCGCTATGCCGAGGTATTCCAGCCCTAGGTCGATGGCAGCCTGCGCCATGGCTTCCAGACTGGCATGGCCATCACTGGCAGTGGTGTGGTTGTGAAATGTCCCCCGCAGATTTTCCAGCTCCACCAAGCGGGGCAGCCCGCCCTGGGCGGCCGCTTCGATCTCCCCGCTACCCTCACGCAGCGCCGGCTCTATGTAGTCCAGTCCCAGAGCGCGATGGAGATCACGCTCGTCATGAATGGCAGAGGGGGATGCCGTCTCCGGCGTGACGGGTGCCATGCGGTATTCATTGAGCGTCCAGCCTTGCTTGAG
>JAYVJI010000525.1:0-2458 GCA_043769435.1 Verrucomicrobiota bacterium | reverse complement strand
CGTTGCCCGGGTGCAACCCTGGGAACGAAACCCACAAACCGACCGCGCCCCAACGGGGCGCACGGAACATCCGCACGGGGTGACGTAACGAATACACGTTGCCTCCGTCCGCCCCGGTGGGGCGGGTTTCATTTTCTGGCCGGTTCCCAGGGTTGCGCTCGTGTCTCGCTTCACCCTGGGCTTTCACCGTTCGCCGCGTCGCGGCGGGCTGGGGCCGGGTTCGCCGCGTTGCGGCGGACTGGGCTCACACGCCACCACCAGACCCCAACGGGGTCATGCCCTCCAGCCCGGGGGTGGCGTCGCTAGACGCCTACCCCGGGAACCTGCCCGCCGGGAACATGAACCGCAACGCGGTTCCGCCTCCTATCGGGTCGGCCAGAGGCACAACCCCGTTGGGGTTGATGACGTTGTTGCCGGATTTTCCCGGGGTAGCCCGTGCCGGGCAACCCCGGGCTGGAGGGCGGAATCCCGTTGGGATTGGCCCGATGGGAAAGTCCGCCCCTCCCAACGTGATGGACCAGACGAAGATAGTGAGATGGTTACACGCGAGTTAATCAGGAGGTAACTCGACCTCGCGCTAATCAATTACGAACTATACTATAGAGCAAAAAGCAAAAAAAAAGGCGCGACCAGCATATGGTCGCGCCTTTCAATTCATTTGTAAACTTCGTTAGAGTGCGCGGCGTTTGCGCTTTAGTTTGAGAGCGGCCATGGAATTGGCGATGGCTGCTTCCACCGCTGCGACCTCTTCCGGCAGGGTCAGGCCGGGCTCGCTCAGGCGCTCCTGTGCGCGACTTAGAGCGGCTTCGACAGCGGCTTCATCGATTTGGCTGTCGTGAACGGCCATGTCGGTGAGCACGTTGACATGGTCTCCGGTGATTTCCGCAAAGCCGCCACCGATCGCCATTTCTGTCTCTTTGCCTTCTTTGGTGTAGCGCAATTCTCCGGGGAGTAATGTGGAGACGAGGTTGGCGTGAGAGGTCAGGATCCCCATTTCACCGAGGGCACCGGGAAGGACGACGGAGTTGACTTCATCCTCAAAAGCCTTGCCTTCGGGAGTGACGATTTGCAGGTGGAAAGCCATGTTGTTTTGTTGTTAGGATTTGGCAACACTGTCGATGCCGGCCTTCATATAGAAGTTCGATTCTGGAACGCTGTCGTGTTTGCCGTCGAGGATTTCCGCGAAGCCGCGGATGGTGTCCTTCACGGGAACATACACGCCCTGCACGCCGGTGAAAACTTCCGCCACCGCGAAAGGCTGGCTGAGAAACTTCTGGATCTTCCGGGCGCGAAACACGCTCATTTTATCCTCATCATTCAGCTCATCCATGCCGAGAATGGCGATGATGTCCTGTAGATCTTTATATCGCTGGAGCACGCGCTGCACGCCCCGGGCGACGCGGTAGTGCTCCTCTCCGACGATGTCTGGAGACAGCGCTTTGGAAACTGAGGAAAGTGGATCCACCGCTGGGTAGATGCCCAGCTCAGCGAGGGAACGCTCCAGCACCACAGTGGAGTCAAGGTGCGCGAAGGTGTTAGCCGGCGCGGGGTCTGTAAGGTCATCCGCAGGCACATACACCGCTTGGAAGGAGGTAATGGAGCCCTTTTTAGTCGAAGTGATCCGCTCCTGCATGGCTCCCATTTCGGCAGCTAGGGTAGGCTGGTATCCCACCGCAGAGGGCGTCCGGCCCAGCAGGGCGGATACCTCCGAACCAGCCTGGGAGAAACGAAAAACGTTGTCCACGAAAAGCAGCACGTCCTGGTTTTTTTCATCACGGAAATACTCCGCCATGGAGAGCGCACTCAGCGCCACCCGCAGACGGGCTCCCGGCGGCTCGTTCATCTGGCCGTAGATCAGCGCTACCTTGGAGCCAGGAGCCAACACTGGCCGGCCTGCGCTGTCTTTCTTAGGATGGCCCTTTTCGTCGCGCTCGGTGGCGATAACACCCGACTCGATCATTTCCCAGTAAAGGTCGTTTCCTTCCCGGGTCCGCTCACCCACTCCGGCGAATACCGAAAATCCGCCGTGGCCCTTGGCGATGTTATTGATCAACTCCATGATGACCACCGTCTTGCCCACGCCGGCGCCACCGAAGGCACCGACTTTACCACCCTTGGTGAAGGGACAGATGAGGTCGATGACCTTGATGCCTGTCTCCAAGATCTGAGCGGATGGGTCCTGATCCACCAGCGTCGGAGCCGGGCGGTGAATCGGGTATCTTTTGGCGGTTTTCGGTGCTGGTTGATCGTCCACCGGGTCGCCCGTTACATTGAAGATACGGCCCAGGACCTCCTCGCCCACCGGCACCGTGATGGGCTCGCCTGCATCCGTGACATCCATGCCGCGCTTCAGGCCGTCAGTGGTCGTCATCGCGATGGAGCGCACCCAGCCGTCGCCGAGGTGCTGCTGCACTTCGCAAATGAGGCGGACTGGCTTGCCGCCCATATCGTAGTTGAT
>JAYVJI010000524.1:0-3331 GCA_043769435.1 Verrucomicrobiota bacterium | reverse complement strand
ACACTACGACCACGGTGACGCTTGATAAGGCAAACCTCAAGTCCCGCGAACTCTCCAAGGTCTCCATCATGCCTCCGGGACTACTCAACACGTTCAACGAGGACGAAGTAGCAGACCTGCTGGCCTACCTCGAGTCCATGGGTGACGCTGGTCACCCTAACTTCAGTAAATAATTTTACCGACAACCATTCCACTCATGAGCCGCCGCCGCCGCAATTTCTGGCCATGGATCCTTTTGCTGCTGGGCACGGGTGGGGGCAGCTACTGGTGGTGGAGCCGCGAGCAGGATAAAAAGCCCGCAGCGGCGGAATACGAGACTGCCGCCGTCAGCAAAGGTGACCTCAAGAAAATGGTCAAGGCCAGCGGGGTGGTGAATCCCCTGGCCAAGGTGGAGATCGGCTCCCAGATATCGGGGACAATCATCAAACTGAATGTGGATTTCAATTCTCTGGTAAAAGCCGGGGAGGTATTGTGTCAGTTGGATCCTGCTACCTATGATGCTGCTTATGCTCAATCAGCAGCAGAAAGATCAAGCGCCGAAGCTGACCGTGACTATCAAAAAAGAACCATCGAACGCAAACGCCAGCTCCTTGAGCAGAAGCTTTTTCCGCAGGCGGATTTCGACAAAGCCGAGGCCGATTTCAAGGGGGCTGAGGCCAAGCTGCTGCTCGCGGATGCCCGCCTGAAAAAGGCCAAAGTGGATCTGGAACGCTGCACCATTTATGCGCCTATTGATGGGGTCATTATAGACAGGACCGCAGAGATAGGGATGACCATCGCTGCCAGCTTCAATGCTCCAAAGCTTTTCATTCTGGCCAATGACCTGACTAAAATGCAGATCAATGCGCAAGTGAGTGAGGCCGAGATCGGCCAAGTGCAGCAAAAGCAGAAAGTGAAGTTCAAGGTGGATGCCTACGTCGATCCTTTTGAGGGCGAGGTCGTGCAGGTGCGCAACTCTCCTATTACCGAAGAGAATGTGGTTAATTATGACGCTATCATCGCCGTCAACAATCCTGACCTGAAGCTCAAGCCCGGCATGACAGGCGTGGCGGAGATCGTTACCAGTGAGCGGTTTGGTGTCGTGAAAATTCCGAATGGTGCCCTGCGGTTCAAGCCAGCGAAACCAAGGGATATGTCCGGAGACAGCGCGCTTCCAGGGCCGCCCTTTCCGAAAAAGCCAGACCCGGACCGGCCCGTGGACCTAACCGTGAAGCAGGTGTATCTGCCGCCTTCAAAACCAACTGATGAACCTGTATCGATAACAGTAAAAATCGGGATCAATGACGGCAAGAGCACGGAAATTCTGGAAGGCCTGAGGGAAGGCGATACCGTCATCACATTGCTAAAGCCCCCTGCGGGCAGCGGTGGCATGAACAATCCATTCGGTGGCGGCATGGGTCGCAGATAAGCCACCAGCTGAGCTACCGCATGTACGCGCATCCCACCGGGCAGAGCAGCGACCCGGCGCATCCTGTCATCCTTCTCCGCGGACTGGAAAAAACCTACGCGACGGATGCCGGAGAGGTCCACGCAGTCAGTGGAGTGGACCTCGAAATCCGTCAGGGGGACTTCGTGGCCATCATGGGCTCGAGCGGCTCCGGGAAGAGCACGATGATGAATATCCTCGGCTGCCTTGACCAGCCGAGCGGAGGCAGTTACCTGCTGGACGGGGTCGATGTTGGCAGCCTGAACAGTGATGAACTTTCCATCCTTCGAAACAGAAAGCTAGGCTTTGTCTTCCAGGGGTTCAATCTGCTGGCCCGCACAACGGCTGCGGAAAACGTGGAGTTGCCATTGATCTACTCTCCACGCAAGCTCAGCACCCATGACCGGGCGGAGGCAGCTGATCACGAGCTGGAACGTGTGGGGCTGGGGCAGCGGCTGGACCATTTTCCGAATGAATTATCCGGTGGCCAGCAACAGCGGGTCGCCATCGCCCGGGCCTTGATCAACAAGCCCACTGTGCTCCTGGCGGATGAGCCCACCGGCAATCTGGACAGCGCCACCAGTGATGACATCATGCGCCTGTTCCGGGAACTGAATGAAAGCGGTATCACCATCATCATGGTCACGCATGAGCCTGACGTGGCGGCCCACGCACGGCGCACTGTGGTCATGAAGGATGGGAAGATCCGCAGGGACGAGCGACGGGAAGCTGAAGCCACCTGCCCGCGCCGTCCTGCGGAGAAGAGTGGCAGGTCTTTGCTGGGCTGGCTGCAGCTGGGAAGCAATATTTTGGCGACTTCCGGGTATGCCCTGCTCCGGAACAAGCTGCGGACTTTCCTAACCGCTCTGGGAATTATCATCGGGGTGGCCGCGGTCATCGCCATGGTGGCAGTGGGGCGTGGGGCCAGTGCGGCTACGGAAAAGCAAATCCGATCGCTCGGAGACAACATGCTGATGGTTTTTTCAGGTCAGATTTTCAGTGGAGGCATGTCCCGTGGATTTGGCGGCGCGGGGACACTGACGCTGGATGATTATGAGGCCATAGGTTCTGAAGTCAGCGGAGTGGTGGCCCTCAGTCCCGAGCTTCGGAATACCGAGCGATATTCAGCGGAAGGCCGCAACTGGTCTGGCAACGTCAGGGGAGCGTCCCCTGATTACTTCATGGTCCGCGACTGGCCGCTGAGCACAGGTTCCGTGTTTGATGATGAAGACGTGCGCACCATGGCGGCAGTGGCCATCCTCGGGCAGACAGTGGTGGACCGCATATGGCCGGATGAGCCGGATGTCATCGGAAAGACGCTGCGGATAGGCGGGCTTCCGTTTCTGGTCATCGGCACCCTAACAAAAAAAGGAGCCGCTCCCTGGGGGGAGGAGCAGGACGACATCGTGATCATTCCCTACACTACGTCCATGAAGCGGGTCATCGGCACGGACCGTCTGCGATCCATCAGCGTGAAGATCGCCACGGCGGAACAACTCCCAGTGGCCCGCGAGCAGACAAATCAGTTATTGAGGGACCGGCACAAAATAGACGACCCCACGCAGGATGATTTTTCCGTGCGGACGCAGGACGAGTTCATCGAGATGGCCACCGAATCGAGCCGGCGCATGACTCTGCTGGTGGCTTCCATCGCGGGCATTTCGCTGCTTGTGGGAGGCATTGGGATCATGAATATCATGCTGGTCAGCGTCACCGAACGGACGCGCGAAATCGGGCTTCGTATGGCGCTAGGGGCAAAGCGAAGCGACATCCGCAACCAGTTTCTGGTCGAAGCCGCGGTATTGTGCGTCATCGGCGGCGCCATCGGCCTGATACTGGCGATGGTCGCTGCCGCTATTTTCCAGCAGCTCGCGGACTTTCCGGCTCCCATTGGCATCGACACGG
>JAYVJI010000523.1:0-2031 GCA_043769435.1 Verrucomicrobiota bacterium | reverse complement strand
CAGGGTTTCCTCCGTTTCCATCGCCGCGAGATTGCGGTAAAACATGGAGGTGGGCTTCATGAACATCTCGCTGAGCGACATCACCGGCAGCTCCACGGGGAAGCCCCCAGCCTGCCAGACGCCGCGCTTCACGTCACGTCCTGCACCCGCTCGCGCAGGTGAGTGTGGCAGGTGTTCAAATCACTCGCGCGTCATGCCCGGGAAGTCAGGAAAGAGATGAGATGAGTGAGGGGGAGCATGCGTCAGCTATTTATTTATTCCGCATATCCCATGGTGCCAGCAGAAAAAGTGATGCCGCAGGCGGCCCCGGCGGCCCCGGACCAGGTTGCCGTCAGCTGATCTTGAGCCCTTCAGGATTCCACGCCGGCGCGGGGAACTTAAGGTTCATCCCCGCCAGCGTGTCGCGGATGAGCGCCGCGATGGCAATGTTCCGCCGCCATTTACTATTGGCAGGCACCACATACCATGGCGCGTTTTCGGTGGATGTCCGGCTGATAGTTTCACTATAAGCGTCCTGGATCTGCACCCACAGCTTGCGGTCCGCCGCATCGTCAGGGTGAAACTTCCAGTGCTTCTCAGGCGTCTCGATCCTGCTTTGAAGGCGCCGGGCTTGCTCATCCGGGGAAATATGGAGGAACAGCTTCAGAATGGCAGTGCCTTCATCCGTCAGCATCCGTTCGAAGTCCACGATATGCTGATACCGCTTTTGCCATGTGGAGCGTGGAAGCAGATTTTTGACCGAAACAGTCACCACGTCCTCATAGTGGCTGCGGTTGAAGACCGTGATCCCGCCGCGCGCAGGCACATGGTGATGGATGCGCCAGAGGACATCCCGGTCCAGCTCCTCTGTTGTCGGCCCCTTAAAAGCCACGACCCTGAATCCATGGGGATCAATGCCATGAAACACATGACGAACAGTGCCATCCTTGCCACTGCCATCCATCCCCTGCAGCACGACCAGCAAGCGGTGCGTCCGCGAAGCAAACAGCACCCGCTGCAGCCGCCGCATCTCAGCGCGCAGGCACTCCACCAACACAAGCCCCTCCTCCTTGGTCATGGGATCACTCTCCCCATCTGGACTGATGGAACTGAGCTGGACGCGACTTCCTGGTTTGATGCGAATAACCTTCATGCAGAGCCCCATTCTTGAAACGCCTTCTCAATCCGCCGCAATGCCAATCCCTGAAATCAATCAAACCTTATTTCCCGTTTCCCGAGGAACTATTGTCATCCCCACCGCCAACGGCGTTGCGCAACGCCAACGGGAATACGCCATCCCTCTCAACGCGACATTTGCCTCCGATGGAATGCCCGTGTTCCCAAACAGGACCTTCAGGCTAACGATTTTGGAAAAGTTCATTCCTTTAGTAGCTCCTCATCCTCAATCCCATACTCCTCCTTGTCCGGGCCTTCCAGGCCTTCCGCACGCCAGTGAAATTCCTGCTGGCCAGATGGGAAAATCTGCGCATTATCAGGGAATGCCATGGCCCTTGCTGCTCCTATTTCCCCTGCTTTTGCTGGTGCCTGCCAGCTTTGCTCAGACGACTATCAAACCACCGCCCAAGCATGTCGCGGTCATTGTGGATGTATCAAAATCCCTCAGTGAAGACGTACGCAAAGGAAAGCTGCAGGAGGCCCGGGACATCATCACCGGGCTCGTGACCGGGCATGGCTTTGCCGGAGAATCCATCGACTGGCGCGTCGATCCGGAACCGGAGATGGCCCCGATTTTCCAGGCCTACTTCAAGCCTGCGGCGACTCTCGATCAGCTTACAGGAGCGGGACGGCTGCTTCTGTTTCAGGAGGCGGGTAAGTTCCAAACAGTCCGCACCAGCCAGCGGGAATTCATGCTCGCCTCTGCCGGGGATTTCAAATCCTCGCTCGAGGAAAATTGGCCGGAAAAAGCCAAGGACAACAGCACCTGCTACTGGTTTGCTATGGCCCGCGTCGCCGACCGGCTCAAGCGCATCGCACCGGATGGGTATTACCTTTTTGTGGTCAGTGATGAAGAGGACGACCCGGACTACAGCG
>JAYVJI010000522.1:0-8282 GCA_043769435.1 Verrucomicrobiota bacterium | reverse complement strand
GCCTTCACTGCGGTCAGTTGCAAGACGCCTGGGTCCACGGGCGGGCGCATGACTTCCGACAAGTTTGACCCTGTGGCCTATCGTCCCAAAAACCCATCCGCCGTGAGCGTGAAGCTCAGCACTGGTGCCCAGCGGGTATATGTCATGGAGGGAAACCGGGTCCTCCTCGCGACTCCTTGCGCGGTGGGCACCGCGGCATCGCCGACACCCAAAGGCAATTTCCGCATCTATTCCAAGCAGGCAACCCGCCGGCGGCAGAGTCAGCCGGATGCGGGTTACCCGATGGCTTATTGGATGGAATTCAAATCCGCTTACGGTATGCACTGGGGTTTTGTGAAGCCATTTCCATGCACGCATGGATGTGTTCGCCTGCCGATGAAGAGCGCGGCTAAGGTTTTCGCGATGGTGCCTCAGGGGGCGCCGCTGAATATCGCGGCCAGCCAGCCTCAGGACGCCACTCATGGGCGCTCTCTGCCGATCATTGATGATGGACCGCTTCCCAATCCTCCTAAGAGCTATCTGCTGAGCGCGAAGTTCTTTCAGGATGCCCAGTATAAAGGCAAGATGTTCGTGGACTGATAAGGGGAGTTAGCCATTTAAGCCATTTGAAGCGTTCAGGCCGCCGGGTATCAGCCCGGCGGCTTTTTTTTGCTGGCTGGCTGGCGTGGTCTGATGTTTCCGGTCAGGGGTATTCAGGCTCAGCCGATGGTCAGCCACCAATGGCGATCATTTTCCGCCCTGGCTCCCACTTGCCATCGCGGAAGTCATGTTCCTTCGGCTTCTTGTCCACAGTGTCGCTGAAAATCCGGCGCAGTTCGGCGTCGTCTGCACCTGCCCGCAGTGGTGTTAGGATATCAGTCTCCATGTGGCTGCCAAGGCAGGGCCGAAGTTTTCCGTCCGAGGTGAGGCGGAGTTTGTTACAGCTTTCGCAGAAGTGGAGATTGGTCATGGCTCCGATGAAGCCGATGCGTTGGTCCCGGCCAGGTATCTGATAGTAGACAGCAGGGCCGGCGGTGCGGATTTCCGGGCAGGGCAGCAGGGGGCCGCACTTTTCCTCTATGAGGCGGCGGGCAATGCCGCAGGGCAGAAAATTCGCGGCGGTGAGCACGTCATTGGTCGAGACTGGCATCAATTCTATAAACCTCAGCACGCAGCCGGATGCGTGAGCATAGTCGATGAGCGGCCAGAGGGAGTCCTCTGATTTGCCCTTCATGAGCACGGCATTGAGCTTCACAGCAGGGAAGCCAGCGCTCCTAGCGGCAGCTATTCCTGCCAAGACACGCGGCAGGTAGTCCCGCCCGGCAGTCGCCGCGTAGGCCACTGGATCCATGGTGTCGATGGAAATATTCACGCTGTGGACTCCCAGTTCCGCGAGGGCAGCGGCTACGCTGGGGCTGCCCTCAGACGCGCCCCGGGCGGGCTGGTCCAGAAGTGTGCCGTTCGTGCTCAGGGCGGTCTCTGCTATGCCCGGCACGGCGTGCAGCATGCGGAAGAAATCCACGATTCCCCGGCGGGTCAGGGGCTCACCGCCGGTGACGCGGACTCGCTTGATCCCCATTTCAGCGCCGAGGGACACGATGCGGATGATCTCCTCATATGTCAGGATGCCGTCACGGGGTAGCCATTCCTGTTTTTCCTCAGGAAGGCAGTAAAGGCACCTTTCGTTGCACCGGTCGGTGATGCTGATGCGCAGGTAGGATATTCTATGGCCGAAGCGGTCTTCCACAAGCCAACCCGGCCACACATTGGAAAGATATCCAGTGCAAACTACGATTTTAGAATGCCGCACGTGCCGGGTGAGCGGCGCGTTTTTTCATCTAGGACAATGATGGGGATCAGCCCTGCCGATGCCGTCTGCCACGCCAGGGTGCGCTCCTGAACCATTCGGGGATACTCGGGCAACGTCCCGAATCTCTGCTCGTAGCCGGTGGCATCTAGCAGGAGAAGCATCTGGCTTTCCTTGCTGCGGCCCGCTATTGCCTTGATGAATTTCCCGTGGATAGCGGCCTCAGGAGTGGCTGCGAAGGAAAAAAGCAGCACGAAGTGACCTGCTATATGAGGTAAGTGCTCTGCGGCCATGGCCTCCTGTCCATAGATGACAGGGGGTAGAAAATGAGCGATGGTGCCTGCGCCCCAGTGATGAGCGAGCACTGCTCCTAGGGCGTCTCTGATGGACTCAGGTGCCTCGTGATGGACTGGCAGCACTTCTGCTAATATGGAAGCCCCACCTGAGAGCGCCCGGCCTCTTTTGGCCCAGGCGGAGACCAGCGACTTGCCCCCGCGGACAGGCCGGCGCATGGCGGTGCGTGCCATGTTGATGAGGATAAGCCGTGGCACGATGATGAACAGTAGCGCGCTGGCAGCCCAAAGGTGGATCCAGGGCGCAGCGCTGCCCCCGGGGCCCGGCACAGGAATGCCGGTCACAATACTGGCAGGCCCAAGCACAGCCCGGGAGACGGCCATCACCTGGGGTTCGCTCAAAAAAGTGCTGTCCATGCCGACGCTGTAGTTTTTCACGAGCGCCCGGGTATACATGCCGCTGACGATCCCCACGGCCAGCGCGATGGCTGTCACATGAAAAACCATCGCCCCGCGGGCGAGTTGCTGCGGCTTTTCCCATGCGGAAATGCGGGCGGCTCCGGTGGTCGCCAGCTCATCAAGATAGGGCCCAGCACCCGGGCGGGGCAGGGCAGGGATGCTACCGTATCGACTCCGGTATTCCGCCCAGAGGCTGAGCACCGCCACCGAGAGATTCCAGAGGATCAAGAGGAGCAAAGGGAAGGAGAGCACATTGATCGTCCGTTCCGTTCCCAGTTCGTTGGTGAACCAGCCGAAGCTGAGAGCTAGGCCTGCAACGGCCCAGGGCATCCATGGCCAGCGTTGATGCCATGCCGGGCGCATCGCTTTGCTGACAGCCAACGGCGGCAGTAATGGATATAGAATGTCCGCTCTGATGCGCAGGTATTGAGCGTCATCAAGCGTGCCTGCCACTCCAGCCCCGGCAGCATTCCGGTCCTCCCGTTTCAGGTGCCGACATTCCGCATCCAGTTCCTCAGCGGTCTGCACCAACAGAATGCGGCGCCACGCTTCGGGAGGGAGCGGTTTGTCCATCAGAGCTGGTGGATCTGCCGGGTGGCTTTTTAGAGCTTTCCTTTTTTCAAGTAGGCAAATGCCACGCAACCCAGCCCCAGAAAGATGAAGGTGAAGAGTATACCGATGATGATGTTAGTAGCCATGAGGTGGAGTGTAGCGGCACGTCCCAACAGTTCCAGGATTTTTTTCCAAAATATTTGCAACTTCCGCCCCGACTTCACGAATACTAAATTGAAGGAAATGGTTTGACGGCAGCATTTCCTGCTGTTAATCATCATTGCATCTTTCTCACACTTTTCATATGCCCAGACCAACCGAAAGCAGTACTAAATTCATTGAACGCAACCGCGCTCCACGTGTCCACATTGAGTATGAACTCTTCGTGGACGGTGCCCAAAAGAAAATTGAGCTGCCCTTCATCATGGGGGTGATGTCCGATCTCTCCGGCAAGCCGGTGGAGGGTCTGCCTCCGATCAAGGAGCGCAAATTTCTGGAAATTGACATGGATAACTTCAATGACCGGATGAAGAGCATCAAGCCCCGGGTAGCATTCAATGTCCCTAATGTAGTGGGAGAGGAAGGCGGCAACATGGGAGTCGATGTGAGTTTTGAAAGCATGGAAGATTTCAGCCCCGAGGCGGTAGCCCGCAAGGTGGAGCCACTCCGCAAGCTGCTCGAAGCCCGGACCCAGTTATCAAACCTCCTGTCCTACATGGATGGCCGCACTCAAGCCGAGGATCTTCTTGACAAGATGATCAAGGATCCCGCCCTGTTAAAGACCGTCATGGATGCTCCTAAGCCAGCGGATCCTGAAGCCTGATTTCACCACATTTTTTAACGATCACGATTTTTACTATGTCGAATCCAGCCACACAGGCAGCAGGCGGAGCAGAAGGTGCCACTATCGAACTCAGCGAGTTCGACAAGCTCCTTGATACCAGCTTCAAGCCAAAGACAGACGAGGCCAAAAGCGCGGTGAAGTCCGCAGTCCAGATCCTCGCGGAAGAGGCGCTGAAGGGAACGGTAGTCCGCCGGGACGACATCCTTACTTACATTGAGGATGTCATCGCAGGGATAGATAAAAAGTTGAGCGATCAACTCAACGTAATCATGCACCATGAAGACTTCACGAAGCTTGAGGGCTCGTGGCGTGGACTACACCACCTTGTTTTCAACACCGAGACCGGCACTGACCTGAAGATCAAGGTGATGGACGTTTCCAAGAAGGACCTCCACCGCGCGCTGAAGAGCTATAAGGGAGCCAACTGGGATCAGAGCCCGGTATTCAAGAAGCTTTACGAAGATGAATTCGGCACACCTGGCGGTCAGCCATATGGCGCGCTGGTCGGTGACTTCGAGTTTGACCATACCGGTCCGGATATTGAACTCCTTCGCGATTTATCCAAGATCGCTGCGGCTGCCCACTGTCCCTTCCTTGCTGCTGCAGGCCCTAGGCTCATGGGCATGGACACATGGCAGGAACTGGGTGACAAACGGGACATCGCCAAGATCTTCGACACCACGGAATACGCTGGATGGCGCAGCCTCCGGGAGAGCGAAGATGCCCGTTTCATTGGCCTAGCGATGCCGCGCTTCCTCTCACGCTTGCCATACAGCACCGCAAACAACCCAGTGGATGCCTTTGCGTTTGAAGAAGATGCCCACAGCAGCAATCACCAAAATTTTGTCTGGTCCAACGCGGCCTTCGCGATGGGCACCAACATCACCAGAGCCTTCAAAAAACATGGCTGGTGCGCCTGCATCCGCGGGCTTGAGAGCGGCGGCATAGTAGATGGCCTTCCAGTGCATACATTCCCCACAGATGACGGTGGGGTGGACATGAAATGTCCGACTGAAATCGCCATCACTGACCGCCGGGAGCATGAGCTGGCTCATGCGGGCTTCATGCCCCTCTCGCACTACAAGAATACAGACTACGCTTGCTTCTTCGGCGCGCAGTCTCTGCAAAAGCCAGCCAAATACGAGGACAAGGACGCCACCGCCAATGCCAACCTCTCAGCGCGCCTGCCCTATCTGTTCGCCACCAGCCGCTTCGCTCACTATCTGAAATGTATCGTCCGCGACAAGATCGGCTCCTTCAAGGAGCGGGATGACATGCAGCGCTGGCTCAATGACTGGATCATGAATTATGTCACTGATTCCCAGGCCTCTGACGAGATGAAGGCCCGCTACCCGCTGAGCGGAGCCCAGGTCGAGGTCCAGGCCGATCCGGAAAACCCTGGCTACTACAAAGCCCAGTTCTATCTCCGACCGCACTTCCAGTTGGAAGGCGTCAACATCAGCCTGCGTCTCGTGGCACGTCTGCCAAAAGAAAAACAGGGCTGATCCATCCATCCAGGTCGCATCATGGCGGCCTCCTATTAGATAACCACACCAAAACAAACACCTAGCACACCCAACCTCAAAACAACACAAGCACTATGGCATTTGAAACCTATATTGAAATTCAAGACGTAAAGGGCGAGTCCACTGACGAAAAGCACAAAGGCTGGATCGAAGTGATGTCGTTCTCACACGGCATCGCCCAGCAAAGCAGCGGCGCCATCAGCTCCCACGGAGCCCGGACAGCAGGTAAGTGCGATCACCATGACTTCACGGTGACCAAGCGGCTCGACAAGAGTTCCCCTTACCTCTACAAGCACGGCTGTAACGGCAAGCACTTCCCGAAAGTGGTTGTTGAGATCTGCCGTAATACCGGCGCTAAGGAAGTGTTCATGAAATACACTTTCGAGCACGTGGTCGTTACCTCCGCCCAGATCGGCGGCGGATTCGGACAGGAAAACCCGGTCGAAACCGTTTCCTTCGGATACGGCAAAATTAAGTGGGAATTCTTCCAATTCGATCCGAAGACAGGCGCCAAGGGTGCCGTCGTCCCGGCCGAGTGGGATACGCTCACCAACAAGGGAGCCTAATCCGGTCCTTCGGTTCCTGTACACTAAATCCAGGGGCTGGTCCGGTTTGCCGGACCAGCCCCGTTTTTTATCTTTCTCATGCCTGTCTGTCCAGAAGCAGAAGCCGCACTCAAAGCCGGTGATCTCACCGCTGCCCTCGCTGCGGTGAAGAATTCCATACGCAAGAATCCCGGTGATGCGGATCTCCGGTTCCTACTCTTTCAGACGGTGTCGTTAGCGGGTGACTGGGAGGCGGCTTCCAGCCATCTGGTTACCTTCAATGAGTTAGTTGGCCGGCAGTCACCGCTGCCCGTGCTTTTCAATGACTTGCTGGGCGGTGAAGTTCAGCGGAAGCTGGTTTTCAGCGGCGGCTTGCAGCCCACAGTTTTTGGCGAGCCCCAGGAGTGGATGGCCTTTCTCGTTCAGGCTCTGGCTCACGCCATCAGTGGGGACGCAGATGCTGCGGTGCGCCTGAAAGCAAGGGCGATGGAAGCGGCCCCTGCTGCCTCCGGCTCGTTGAATGGAGAGCCATTTAACTGGATGATGGACGGCGACAGTCGCCTCGGACCCGTCTTCGAAGTGATCCTTCACGGCCAATATTACTGGGTCCCTCAAAACCGGATAAAATCCCTGACCATGGAGTCGCCGGAAAATGTTAGAGATGCTATCTGGACCCCCGCTGCCATCACCCTGGCGAATGACAGTGAAGTGCATGGATTCCTCCCCGCTCGCTACCCCGGTGCCGCGACATGGGACCGCGATGCCCTGAAGCTGGCCCGGGCCACCGAGTGGGACAGTCCCGCAGAGGGCTACTACACCGGACGCGGCCAGCGTGTTCTGATGACGGATGCCGCAGAGTTTTCATGGCTCGACATCCGCGAACTTTCCTTCACAGCCCAGTGAGCGTAGAATCTCCAGTCGAGGCGCGCCTGCCTTGCCTACTTGACCGGCTCATTGATGAAGAGCCTTCCCAGACTGGTGATGCCGCACGCCTCCGCACTCTGACCCTGGCCGATTACCGGCAGGCGGTGCTGCGGGACTTGCGCTGGCTCCTCAACTCGCCCCGGCGTCTCAGTGCTGAAGACAGCGCCAAGTGGATCACTGCTCCCCGGCTGCATCCTCATGGTGATGTGTATCAGTTTCCTGCGGTGGCTACCAGTGTGCTCAATTTCGGCACCCGGGACCTAGGAGGACTGACAACGGATGGCATGGATACCCGCCAGCTGGAGCAGGATGTAGAAGATGCCATCAAAAGCTTCGAGCCCCGCATCCTCCCGGAAACGGTTAGGGTCCGGATACTGGACGACTACGCTGACATGGGAAAAATCGCTTTTGAGATCACCGGGCAGCTCTGGGCTATGCCTCATGCGGAACGCATAGCCTTCCGCACCGAAATGGATTTGGAAACGGGAGCCTGTGAACTGACTGCCAGCCGATGACGCGGGAATTTTTGGAACTTTACGAGCAGGAACTCCGCCACATTCGGGAGAGTGGTGCTGAGTTTGCCGCTGCTTACCCCAAGATAGCCTCGCGGCTTTACTTGAGCAAAGACGCCCGGGAAACATGTGCGGACCCGTTTGTAGAGCGCTTGCTGGAAGGGTTTGCCTTTCTCACGGCCCGGGTGCAATTAAAACTCGAAGCCGAATTTCCGAGGTTTACCCAAGGCCTGCTGGAAACAGTATACCCTGACTACATGGCTCCGCTGCCTTCAGCGGCTATCGCGGAATTTACCCCCAAGCGTGGGGACAAGGCGCTCCTCGAGGGCGTGAAAATTCCGCGCGCCTCCACTCTCAACAGCCTCCGTTTAAAAGGCGAGCCTACGGCCTGCCGCTTTTCCAGCGCTCAGGAAGTGGTGCTGTATCCGCTGGATATCACCGAAGCAGTCTACCATTCCCGCAGTGCCGGTGAACTCAGTCTTGGTACGAAGTACGGAACGGTGCGCGCGGCTTTGCGCATTCGCTTGAAGCTCCATGATATGCCGGGCTCGGGTGTCAATAAACTGCGCTGTGACAAGCTCTGCTTTTACCTACATGGGGAGGATCGCCTGCCTGCTGCCCTCCTAGAGCAAATCCTCGCTCATGGCCAGGGCGTGGTCATCCGCGAAGCTGGAGATCACCTCCACCGGCGCAGCACCTTCATGGGACGCGAGGCCATGCGCCATGCCGGCTTTGAGGAAAATGAGGCGCTGCTGCCATTCAGCCCACGCAGTTTTGAAGGCCACAGGATTTTACGCGAGCACTTTCTTCTCCCGCAGCGGCATTTGTTTCTTGAAGTCAG
>JAYVJI010000521.1:0-3939 GCA_043769435.1 Verrucomicrobiota bacterium | reverse complement strand
TCACCCTAACAGAACAGCTTATCTTGCCGGTCAGTGAACTGAACCGTCTGCGCCGGGCGCTTGTCAACGCATGGGAGGCGGAGGAAACCCTGCTGCCGGTCGCTCCTGCCACGGCTTCCCTGACGGAACTGCTGGCTCCTGTCCGCAGCATGGTCCGCGCGGAGCCCGGCCCCGCAGAGCTGACCGTCCTTTGCCGGAACACAGGCCAGCTCCAGGCTTGCGCGGCGATGGGCGTTGGCAGTGTCTACCTTGATCTTGAAGACATACGCAGCTATCCTGCGGCGGTCGCATGGACCAGAGAACAGTCCAAGATGGAAATTTATCTGGCCACGCCGCGCATCCAGAAAGCAGGTGAGCAGGGCTTTTTCAAGCTGATCGAACGTGCGCGGCCGCACGGTATCTTGGCACGGAATCCCGGGGCCGTGGCTTGGTTCACCGGACGGGAGTTCAAAGTCACCGGCGACTTCTCGCTCAACGTCGCCAATCCCCTCTCTGCCCAGTGGTTCCGCGGCTGTGGGCTGGAGCGGATCACTATTTCATGCGACCTTGATGTCACTCAGGTTGTGGCGCTCCTAGAAGGCGCACCACCTGAGTGGTTCGAGATTATCCTGCATCAGCACATGCCTATGTTTCACATGGAGCACTGCGTCTTTGCCGCCTTTCTCTCGAAGGGGAGCAGCTTCCTGGACTGTGGCCGCCCCTGTGACCGGCATCAGGTAAAGCTGCGGGACCGGACGGGACGGGAACACCCTCTCCTGGCTGACGCTGGCTGCCGCAACACTTTGTTCAATGCCGTGCCCCAGACCGGAGCTGGCTCCCACGCTGCTTTGGCTGCCGCAGGCCTGCGCCACTACCGGCTGGACCTTCTGCACCACACTCCTGAAGAGGCCTGCCACCTCATCACCGTTTACCGTGAACTCCTCTCCGGACAGACGCCAGGCGATACCCTCTGGCGCGATCTGCACGCCCTGTCCCAGCTGGGCGTCACCCGGGGGACACTCGCTGAACGCTGAGTTGAGAATTACGAGTTACGAATTATGACCACTCCTAATTCTTAATTCCTAATTCCTAATTCCTATTTCTATGTGTCTATCCATTCTGCGGATGATTTTCCTGCTGGTGCTTGCCGGGCTGACTTGTGCCTCTGCGCAGGAGAGCAAGGGCGGTCGGCTGCGTGCTCCTGTCGCGAAGGATGCGGTTTTCAAAGCTGTGCGGGGACAGCCGCTGGAAATCCTGCTGGAGGGCACCACCAGCACTAGCCGCGGACTGGTCTTTGCCGTGCGTCAGGGTCCGCGGCTGGGTAGTTTTTCGGAAAAGGCACCGGTTGCCGTCAAGGGACAGGAATCGGAGAAGGGCAGGTCCTATGCGTCGCTGCACTACACGGCGGATGCCTCACTCAAGGGTGACAGGGACACGTTCACTTTTTCCTGCAAGCTGGATGGAGGGCCGTCTTCGAATGAGGCCACCGTCACCATTTTGCTGAGCGATGCTTCACCTAAGCTGAAGGTGCCGGCGAAGCTGGATCTGGGCCGGGTCATTCTGGGGGCGGTGTCTGGGAAGTCATTCACCGTGTCGAATGAAGGGACTTGCGCATTCTCAGCGCCCGTGGCGGCACCAGCCGGGTTTACATGGCGTAGTCCTGCGGGTGGAATGTTTGAGATCGAACCCGGTGCCAGCGTAGAGGCCGCTCTGCTCCTAGACACCGGCAAGGCAAGGAGCGTGGATTCCGTCCTGACCTTTATGGCTGGCGTGGAGGTGAAGTGTTCTGCTAGGATCGTGCCGCTTTTTTCAGTGCTTCCCTCCGCCACCCTCCAGCTTCAGTGGCGGCCGGAAACGCTGACCCGGTCAGCCCGGGTATCGCTGCAGAACAACACGGATGGCCCGCTGGTGGTGGACATCCTCGGCTCGCCAGGCACCCGGTTGCCCCGCTCGCTGAGCCTTGACCCCTCAGCCGCTCAGCCACTTGATATAGTCACCACAGAGCCGCTCACCGCCGGGGCTTCCGGGACTATCACTGTTTCCTCTGGGCTCCAGCAGGAAGTCATTCCATTCACTGCGGCTCAGGCTCCAGCGCTAATCAAGGCGGTGGATTTTCCGGAGAGCGGCGTGATTGATTTCGGCAAGCTGGCTACCATTGACGCCGGAGAGGCTGTCAGGACGGTGTTGCTGCAAAACAAAGGTGGCAGCCATGGTGAAGTTAGTATCAAGCCCGCCCTGAAGTATTTCCGCGTGTCAGCTGCGGAGTTGAGGGACGGTGTGGCGGTGATAAAAGCAGGCGGGGAATTACAGCTGACTTTTCAGCCCTCCTCACTGCCTTCAAATGCTAGGGAGGAGGATATCACTCTGTCTGCTCCAGGATGGGCTGCCGGCCTGAAGCTCCTGGCCGCATGGGATGCAGCGTTGATCCCGGCAGCGACGCGGTCAGCGGCGGAGATAGCGCTGCTGCAGGAAAAGCCGCTAACGCCAACCAGGGCCGGCCCCACAAAGCGGGAGGTAGAGATAAATTCCATCCTAGGGTGGAAAGGCGGGGTGATAGCCGACGGGACGGAAGATCCGGCCCTGCCCACGATCGATACAGTTACCATCGACCACCAAACCGATAGCACCGCCACCTTCAGCTGGGAACTCCCACCAGGGGAAGGCTGGACTTTCCGGCTGATGCGCGCAGAAGTACACAGGCCAGGGCCCGATACCCCGCTGCGGAAACTGTGGATGCCCTATGATGCCGCTACGGTCACCATCGAGGGGCGCAGGGCGTCCACTACCGTGAGCGGCCTGATCCCCGGCGCCGGCGTGAACTTTGCCGTCCAGACGATCTCGCCCAACGGCAAGAAGAGCTATCCTGGCACCTACATTCCTATAGTGACCCTCATGAGCCCTCCGATCCGGTGGGAGTATTGGGCTATGGGCGTACTCGCCCTTCTCGGGATGGGCTACTGGCTGCGTAAAAAGTGGAAGGAACCGATCCGGGTCACGCGATGAACGGGCACCTGTATGTCCACATTCCGTTTTGCCACCGGATTTGCCCTTATTGCTCATTCTACAAGCATGAGCCCGGGCAAACGGACATGGCCGGCTTTTTAAATGCAGTGAATGCAGAGGCCCGCCTGCGGCTGGCGTCCAGCCCGGAGAGCCGGCACCCGCAGACGATCTATTTCGGCGGGGGCACCCCCACGCTGCTCAGCACGGCCCACCTAGCGGCATGGTTGCCTGAGTTCATGGACATAGCGGGCATGGATCACCTGAGGGAATGGACCGTGGAGGTGAATCCCCGCACTATCACTCCCGCCAAGGCCTCGCTGCTTCGCTCCTGCGGCGTGACCCGCGTCAGCCTAGGCATCCAGTCATGGGATCCGCTGGTGCTGGCCACTCTGGGCCGGGATCACGCGCCTGCACAGGCGGCAGAGGCTTTCCAGATTCTACGTGACGCGGAGTTCCCGGTGGTGAATATGGACCTCATGTTCAGCGTCCCGGGTCAGTCGCTGGAATCATGGAAACAATCGTTGCAGCGCACGCTGGAACTGGAACCGGACCACGTTTCCGCTTATAATCTGACCTACGAAGAGGATACGGCTTTTTTTGAAAAGCACCGCAGCGGAGAATATCTGCAAAGTGAGCAGACAGACGAATCATACTTCGCGGCCGCCATGGATGCCATGGAAGGCGCGGGATTCCGGCATTATGAGACCTCCAACTACGCTAAGCCTGGCTGTGAGTCCAGGCACAATCAAAGCTACTGGGCAGGAGAGGACTACCTGGGACTAGGCCCCGGAGCCGTGAGCACGCTACGCGGCCAGCGGTGGAAAAATGTAGAAAACACCTCCGTCTACATCGCCTCAGCGCTGACCGGGGAACCGGCGCGGGGAGAGTTGGAAGTGATAGACCGCAGCCGCTGGGATTGCGAGCGCATCGCTCTAGAACTGAGAACTGCCCGCGGCG
>JAYVJI010000520.1:0-3789 GCA_043769435.1 Verrucomicrobiota bacterium | reverse complement strand
CCACTCGGGATGCTGCTGCCGCAACCGGGCTGCTTTTATCTTCCGCGCACCCCAGTAGAGCTGGAAAGCAGTGCGCAGCTTTTCCCGCCCCGTCATGCGGCGCAGCGTGGCTAAGTATTCTGGCGTGATCTCGCTTTCCATCCTAAGCGATTGGATAACCTTGAAGGCGGCCGGGTGTCAAGTGCAGGCAAAAAACCATGGCGACCACGAGGCTTGGTGGGTAGCTCAAGAACTGCACCAAAGCCTTTAACGCCTTTCCCATCCAGGGTGAATGCCTATCTGAAAATCCATCGCCCCCCTTCCCTGGGAAAAACCTGGTCACACTTTCCCCCCGGCGGACGTCTTATAGCAAACACACTGTTGGGCCTGCAGCGCCGCCGCCGGAGATCCCATCCACAGCGATGATCATGCCCGATGATACCTCCCTGCTGAACGCATGGGTGCACGATGGCTCTGAGGAAGCCTTCGGGGTGCTGGCCCGGCGTTATGCGGGGCTGCTGTATCACGCTGGACTGCGGCAGACGGGGAGTCCGGAGCTGGCTCAGGAAGCCGTCCAGAACACCCTTTCCATCCTGGCCAGGAAGGCCGCAGGCGTCCATGCGACGCCGAGTCTGGCTCCCTGGCTGCACCGCACGGCTTGTTTTGAGGCCTCCCAACTCCTCCGCCGCGAGCCGCAGCTATGAGCACGTCCGCCACCATCAGCGTGTTCTCTAGGAAAAGCCTGCCCGCGGGTTCGACCCCACGGCTCCACACCATGCGGTGAAATGGCCAAAACGGTCTAACGCACTCCCGCCGCATCAGCCCCGCGCCACGGCTGCCCAGCCCAGAGACCATCGGTCGCGAGCCGCCCCGGTGGTAGTAGTCGATCTGGCATCGCGGCCTGTCCAGCCACCCGTGGTGGTAGAGCGCTTGCAGCCGCCGCAGCAATTGGGCCGGAGCACCGCTTACCAGCTTCACGATCTGCGGACTACGCAAAAAACGAAACCTCGTCACTTGCCGGATGACATCCTTGTCGCGTTGTGTAATATCCATCGACCGGATGGCCCCCGACTCGCAACGAAATCGGGGCAATCTCTTTGCTGTTCGCGTCATGCCACCAGTTTTACCACGAACGACTCATGTGGGCCTCTACCTCAATGCTATGATTACCACTTTCGATGAAGTCCGCGATGCCGCCCTTCACCTGCCGGGGCCGGACAAGGTGCGCTTGCTCGCGCTAGTGGCCATGGAAGTAACAGGTGTTTATCCCGGCATAGATTTTCAAAATGGCGTCTGCGGCGGAGCGGCCCGCATCATCCGCACTCGTATCCCGGTCTGGACCTTGGAAACCGCTCGACGTCAAGGAATGACGGATGCCGCCATCCTCGGAGCTTTTCCCTCACTCACCGCAGAAGACTTGGCCAATGCTTGGGCCTACGCCCGCAGCCATCGTGAAGAAATTGACCGGGAAATCACTGCGAATGAAGACCACTCCTGATGGCCCGCCTTTACAGCAACGAAAACTTTCCCCGAGCCACCGTTGAGGCCCTGCGCAGCATGGGACACGATGTTCTGACCACTGCCGAAGCAGGAAATGCCAATCAGGCCATTCCAGACGAGGATGTCCTTCAATATGCCATAAAAAGCCAGCGGGCCGTCCTGACCCTCAACCGGCAAGACTTCATCACCCTCCACCGAAGCACGCCAAATCACGAAGGCATCGTCGTCTGCACCTTCAATCCTGACTTTGGTGACTTGGCCCTGAAAATCGATGCGGCCCTCCACACCTCGCCAATACTCGTCAGTCAACTTCTGCGGGTAAACAGAGGTCACTGAGCCTGCAGCCGCCTCAGCACCTGTGCCGGAGCACCGCCTACCAGCTTCACAATCTGCGGACTGCGCAAAAAACGAAACCTCGCCACTTGCCGGATGACATCCTTGTCGCGTTGTGTAATATCCATTGACCGAATGGCCCCCAACTCGCGACGAAATCGGGGCAATCTTTTTGCTGTTCGCGTCATGCCACCAGTTTGCCACGAACGCCTCATGATCGTCTGCTCCGAAGACTTTGAAGCCCGCCCACCCAAATGAACGGACGACCCCACCGTCTCCACGGAACTCAAGCAGCAGCTCCGGGAACGCGGCATGGCCGATGCCCAAAGCCGCGTCGAGTGCCTCGAAATCGTGGACAACTGCTTCAACTGCGGTTTGTTTTTCAACCGATTTTGACTGGAAAATCCGCAGAAACTATTTAGCGTAAAGTCATGACGACAACTCTAACAACACCTCCCGCTCTCCTGCCCGAAGTCATGTCCAAGGTGGCAGGAATGGGGCCTTCTGCTTTGCAGGCAGTCCATCGGTTTATCCATTTGCTGGAGTTAAATGCCTTGGTGGAAGACATCAAGGACGATGCGGAAAGCCTGCGACTAGCGGGTAAGCTGGAACCAGAAATATTGAATGCGGCCATTCGTGAACATCGGCTCAAGCACGCATGATGCTCGTCTGTGTCGATACCAATG
The DNA here is from genome assembly GCA_043769435.1 of Verrucomicrobiota bacterium. Taxonomy (GTDB): domain Bacteria; phylum Verrucomicrobiota; class Verrucomicrobiia; order Verrucomicrobiales; family V1-33; genus JAYVJI01. The sequence continues at coordinate 1,291 of JAYVJI010000520.1, read as the reverse complement.
TCATGCTCAGCGCCTTTGCGCGGAATTCCCCTTCGGCACCACTTTTTGATGCCATTGCGTCTGGAAAACTGGCCATCGCCGTGAGCACATCCATCCTGTTGGAATACGAAGAAATCAGCCAGCAACAAGGAGGCCCGGCCTTCGCTGAAAAGATCCTGCGCATGATCGCGTTAGTGGCCACGGTGCATGAAACAGTGCATTTTTCAGCCCCGGCTTTCGAGTTCGCCACCGTCCCTGCCGATGCCGACGACAACAAATTCGCAGATTGTGCCATCGCCACTCACGCTGACTTCGTCATCACGCACGACCGCCACTTTTCCACCCTCGCCAATGCAGGCTACAAACCGCAGCCCATCACGCCAGAGAAGTTCATCACCCGCCACTTGAATAAGGCCTGAGCCTCCACCACCACCGCAATGTTTTTCGCCCGTGCCTCGCTCGTAGTCACGATGAAGACCGCCAGCCGCTTCGCGCCGAACCGCTTCTCGAAGGCCCCGCTTTTCCACAGAGCCGTGTAGGCCGCCAGCTTCCGGGCGATGCTCGACAGGTGCGGACTCCGCCGCGTGACCGGCATCGTGCCCCGGTCGGCCTCCAGCAGGCAAATGATTGATGGGAAAGCGTGAGGCAGAGGCGATACTTGCGGGCCTCTGCCAAGATGCCAGCGCAGGCATCTGTGGAATAGTTTTGAAACTCGTCGATGAAGAGGTGGAAGTCGCGACGTTCAGCTTCCGGGACGGAAGCTCGGGCCATGGCGGCTTGTTGAAACTGTATCACCAGCACGGAGCCAAGCAGGCTGGATTTTTCGTGACCCATGCGTCCCTTGGAGAGATTCGCGATGAAAATACGGTTTCCGCTGCCAAAGTGGGCGCGCCCAACACCCGGAATCAGAAGGACACGATTATCTACCGCTTCACTCTTTCGCACGATTGCATCCCTCACTTGCGTTTGATGTTCGCGGAGGACGACGACTCCAAGGATCAGACCCAGGAGCATCTCGTCGGCGGAGGCACGCATTAAGTTTGACCTTGCTCTCTTTGCCACGCCATCAGATGACAAAACGCGTTAGAACATTGAACGCAACGCCCAATAAAATTAGTCTAAAAAGTTCAGCACCTGATCCCACTCCGGGTGGAGCCGATGCTCCTTCAGAAGTTCCATCAATTTGCCGCGGGGCCAGTCATCTCCCATGCCTTGGAGCATGCGGCGGATGTCCTTGAGATGTTTGCTTGAGCCGCCCTCACGAAAAAACTCCATTTTCCGGATCATGACATACTCCGGCGGAGCAAAGGCG
>JAYVJI010000519.1:0-3371 GCA_043769435.1 Verrucomicrobiota bacterium | reverse complement strand
AGTTAGCCCTACCATCGTTAAGGTGAATGGACCTGCACTTACGGCCCCTAATATGTCCCGCCAATCTCTGGCTATCTTGCCGTCCATTGTCCGCCAAGTGAGGCGTCCCGTGTCCACCGAGGCAACAGTTGGGAAATCAGCCGCAGCTTGCGCCAGGTCAGTGGTGCCCTGCCGCAGATAAAAACGCTTCCAGGCTCCACTGGGAGGACTGCCTGCGAATCCGCCGATTCCGGGTCGGCCACGGAGGGCCTTGCCAGCAACGTTGAAGGTATCCACTGCTAGTGGATTAGAGGCTAGGGTAAAGCTGGAGCCAGTGGAATAGGGGGAACTTGAATTGCTAGCACCATCAATGACTGCGGCCTTAACGCGATAATCATACCCGAAACCCGGCCTAGGGAGGTCTGCTAGTGAGAAGGAAGAAGGGGTCACGAGTCCAGAGGGCATGTCCGTAGTTGCCTGGTTCCACCGGAAGGTGGTATTTCCGTTGCCGGACAGAAGGATGTTTACTATAAAATCTGGTGAACTGGGTGGCCCCGGAGCGCCCTCACCATCAGTAGGGTATGCGCTACCTATTTTTTTGACTTGAAGCCGATAGTGAGTCGCCCCCGGAACTGGATTCCAGCTAAAGTTCACATTGTAGGGTTGGGCGCTAGCAGATAGACCTGTAGGACTACTAATGGCGTGGTAAGTAAAAGGCACGAATTGGCTGCGGACATTGGATCCATTCGCCTCGAAGGCAGGATCAAAGAGATCGATTTTCGCTTGGTAATTTTGTCCATCGACTAATGAAGCGCCAAGCTGAGAGAGCGTCCACGCGTAGGATTGAGGGGTGCCATTCATATAGTCCGCTGGCTTTTGGTAGCCGAATCCAGAGCCTACCAGTGCAGTTCCGCTGGAGTTATACAGATGCAAGTCATACCGCAGGTAATTGTCCTGGGAATCCGTAGGGGTGAAATTTAAAGTCACAGCACCAGCGGCAGACGTAGCGGTCGCTCCATTGATATTTGGCAGGGAGTTTGCTGGAGGAGTAAATGCAAATGTAGAAGACCAATTGGTTGCTCCAATGGTGCCATCGTAAGCGGCCTTGATCCGCCATTCATACCCCTGAGAGGGAATGGGAAACTGCGCAATACCTGTTGAAGGCGTCCACCCTGAATACCAAGCCCATTGAAATGAGGTGGCATTGCTGTCCGACAGCAAGACATTCACTGGCACGTTGGATGTTGCCGATGATTCATCCACAGCAGGCCAAGCCCGGCCCACTTTGCGGACTTGAACACGGTAGAAATTGGCCCCCTCCACCGAGGACCAGCCTAAATTTGCCAGTAGATTTTGCGTAGTTGAGGAAAGGCCAGTCGGCGCGGCCAAGGGAAGCATCTGGAATGCATAGGAGCCGCTTGAAGCTGCGTCCGAGTATCCGGCACTTGCAATATATCTTATGTTGACCCGATAAAATTGCCCTGGTTTCAATATCGCGCCTATCAGGTAGTTTAACTGCACCGAACGCTCAGAGGACTGGAGGTATCCTGCGGACGATCCGCCCGCCACTAGGGTGGCGATCGAATTGCCATTGAGGGCGTCGGTCTGCACCAAAGCCAAGTCAATGTGATCCGCATTCGCATTGCTTCCACTCCAATTCCATGAGCAGTAGGCAGCGGTCCGCGTGATGCCTGTCACAGCGACAACGGGTGCCGGAAGTGGAATAGGCACCACAGCCGTTACGGTCACTCCGCCAGAGGCAATTTGAGTGGTTGGGCTACCGTTCCGCGTGGCGTAGTAGGTGCGGCTGCCTGAAGCAAATGGCAGGACATAACTTGCCCAGCCAGCCTCACTGGCACCTGCGTTGTAAGTAAACGTCTTCACGATGGTGCCGTTCACCGATCCTTCTCGGATCTCCACGGTTCCGGCTGAAGAGAACGTGGAGCCACTCACCGAAGCTATCTTGAAATAGATGTTTCCGTCCGTTATAGTGGACCCAGTGCCGGGCCCATTATCTACCTGCAGTTTGTAGATCAAATTGCCGCTTGAGGTGTAAGTCCGAAGCGATGGGGATGTAGTATAGGTGGCAGCATCGGAGGTGGCGGGGGCTAGCAAGGTAAGGACTACCACTAGTGCAGCCAGAAGATGTGAGCAGGAGTTAGGCATGAGATGTTGAGTCAAACGGTTTTGAGATAGAGTGAATTAGCGAAGAAAGCAGGAGCGACGCAGCACAGGCTTCTAGCCTGTGCTGGAGTTTGAGCATCTCTGCCTGAACTGGTCATTTGATGTGCTAGAACAGCCAGGATCCCCCTACTCCAGTCCAAAATAGGAGCCGGTGCTACGGAGGTCGGGTGGGCGAAAAAGAGCCTGAGTTTATGAAGAAATGGCATTCGGTGAATGGGTGTCATCAGTGAAATTGCCGTGCGGGGGAGAATGTGAGAAAGTATTTTGATTTATTTTTCTGGGGGGTTGTTTTGATCCGATCTCCTTGTCCATCAGTCCCATTCCTGATGGGCTTACGGGCGGGATTTTCTGCTTGCGTATAGCTGAAATGGCTATACAAATCGATGCTATGAAGACAACGACGGTTTTTAAAATTGGCAATTCCCTCTGTGTTCGGTTGCCTGCGGGGTTCAAGCTACCGGTGGGTAAGGTTTATATTTCTAAGGGACCGGAGGGGATCCATTTGCAGTCGAACGAGCATGATTGGCCGCTCAATGTGCGGGAAATGTTTGCGCCTGATCCAGTCCTAGCAGATTGGGAACGCCCCAAACAAGGCCGGATGCCTAAGATAAAGGAATTATGAAATTTTTGCTGGACACGGCTACCTGCATTTTCTTTATGAAAGGTAATCTGACGGTTATTGAAAACGCGTTACAAGTGCCACGGAAGCATATCTTTCTCTCATCTATATCGCTGTATGAACTCTACACTGGTGTCGGGAAAAGCAGCGGTCAGCGTAAAACGGCGGAACAGCAGCGTATCAAGAAATTAGTTGAGCTTTTTCCTATGCTCATCGGCTTTGAAAGGGATGAAGCAAAAATAACGGGAGAAATCCGTGCGCAGATTGAGCGAGAAGGAGGAAAAATTGGGCCGTACGATACACTCATCGCTGGGCAGGCACTTTGCCATGACCTTACGTTGGTATCCAATAATGTCGCAGAGTTTTCACGAGTGAAATCGCTTAAACTAACGAATTGGTGTCAGCGAGATGGAACAGAGGAACCTGACCACACTGAGTAATTTTTTCACAGCTGAGATTGGCCACAATGGAGCGATCTTTGTGGCGAGTACCTTCCAGCCCGCTGAGGCTTGGCGGTCTGCTACCGTTCCTTGAGGATGAAGGCCTCCAGCCACCACTGGGGGGAGATCCAGGGGAGGGCGGCTCCGGG
>JAYVJI010000518.1:0-1761 GCA_043769435.1 Verrucomicrobiota bacterium | reverse complement strand
ATTGGATTTCCGGGGGAATGGTGGCTGCGGACATGTTGATGTATCTGGGAAAAGAAACGGCCAGTGCTTTTTCAGGCGGCCCCATCGTAGCGTAGTAGTGCCATTCCTGATGCCAAGCGGAGTGCGGGTGAAAGTGCCGCCAGAGAGCTGCGGCAGAGTGAAACAAACTACCGTTGCTGCCTTCCGGCCCTGGCGGGGTTCGCCCGTTCACACTCCACAGTCCCTGACAGCGCGCTTTTGTCTCCGCATACCGCCCCGCCCGCAACCACAAATCCGGTTCTTTTTTCAGGATACCCGGGACACCCTAGATTGCCCGGAAGCCGATACTTATGAAATCTGAAAATTCTTCGCCTCCGGTGCAATTTTCATGTTGTCATTCGCCGCAATTCTCTCTAAAACTGGGATTATTACCGTCCTCACCCTCAGAGATTTTCCTATGTATAAGCCACTCTCCATTATTTCAGGCGCATGCCTTCTAGGCACAGGTTTCGTTATGTATAACGATGTCAAAAACGTCCGGTCATCGGAAATCGCCCAAAAAGTGGCTGCGGAGGCGAACCTAGTCAGCGCCGGGAAGAAGCTCAAGGACTTCAATGAAGCGAGAACAAAAGCTGACGAGGCTCTGGTGGCTGCCAAAGACGATTTGGCCAAGAAAACAGGAGAGCGTGAGAGCACCACTGCTGCGCGGGATGCCAAGATCAAAGAACTGGAGGATATAACGAAGGTAAAAGAAGCTGCTGAGAAGGATCTCGCGGATACCGAAGCCAAGTTGAAAGACGTTGGCGGATTGGACGTCATCGTGGCAGAAGTGAAGAAGCTGGAAGGAGAGAGCGCTGAACTGGGTGCAAAAATTGCAGGGCTGAAAGACAGCACGACTGCAGCCATCGCCTCTAAAGCCACGACAGACAAGATGATCCTGGGCCTCCGGAAGCTGGATTTATGGCAAAAGACGGGCACCATGGACCCCGGCTTCACCACCCGCGTTGCTTCGGTGAATCCGGACTACGGATTTCTGGAGCTTCCGGTCGGGAATAACAGCAATGTAGTGAATTCCGCCAAATTTGATGTGCAACGAGGCGGATCTGTCCTTTGCACGGCGATTGTCACCCACATCGAACCCGGCCGTGCCATCGCCGAGGTTGTGCCCGGCACTCTGGCGGCAGGCCAGATGGTGCTGCCAGGTGACCGTTTAGTAGTGAATACAGATTCCAAGCCAAAGGCGGATGCGCCTGCGGCACCAGCTGCCAAAAAGCCTGCTGCGGATGCTGCTCCTGCTGCGGACCCGGCGGATCCTTTCGCTACTCCTGGTGCTCCTGCCGCCAAGCCTGATGCGCCCGCTGCGGCCCCGGATGCCACCATGCCCGCCGCTGAGAAGCCCTGATTTTTTACCCGGTTACCTTTCAACCAGCCTATATTTATGAAAATCATTTTTGCCCTCGGGCTCATCAGTTCCCTCGCCGCCGCGGTCCTCGCCTTCATGGTGCGCAAGGACATCGTGGAAAACCGGGCTGACAAAGACTCCACAAACCGCTCTGTATTAAATGTGTTCGACAAAATAGAAGGCGTGCGGGTGGCGATAGAGGCGACCGATAAGACTTGGACCAGCACCAGAAAAGATGTGCAAAACGAAGCGGCCACGACCAAAAAACTCGTCAGCGAAACTGCCGCCAAACAGGGTGAGATCAAATCCACAGAGGACGCCATAGCCGAGATCAAAACGAAACGCGAGCAGATGGCCGCTGAGATCGCCCGTATCCTGAG
>JAYVJI010000517.1:0-5009 GCA_043769435.1 Verrucomicrobiota bacterium | reverse complement strand
GTGGCGGTTCCCGGACGGAGAGTGGTGAGGCCTGGGTCCGCGACGGTCCGCGACGGTCAGACGCTACGGCGGCGGCGGGTGGCAGCCAGCAGTCCGGTGGCCAGCAGCAGCGGGGTGCCGGGCTCGGGGATAAAGCCCCACTGCAGGTGGTCAAAGAACCCCTTCTGGATGTGCAGCGAGCCGATCCCCTCACTGGAGTAGAACCCCACGAACTCATCCCCGATGGCCGAATACGACGCAGGGAATACCGGCGGAAAAATAGGCGTGTAGCGCCGCAACCCGCCCGGGTAGAGGTCGGTGCCACCGGGTGCATAGACGTTCACGAGATTGAACTCGCCGCTATCCAGAACATCGTAGCCGAGAATAGCAAACCCGGCGTATTGAGGATACCTCCCGTCTGTGCCCGGCAGGAAGTTGATGGTGGTGCCACCGAAGTTATCCACATCCCATATAATGCCCCGCCGCCCATCAAAATCGAGGCCGGGTTTATCCTCATCGACGCCAGAGCCGGAAGTTCGCAGCCCGCCAACGATGTTCAGCCTGGTGTGATCATACTCACCGAGGTCCTCGAAGTCCTCGACCTCGATGGTGCCGGCTTGGATGCCGGGCAAGAACGGGCTCTGGTAGCGGCCCCGGTACCTTGTGGGCAGGAAGGCGGTGACAGTGGCCCTGCCAGCCTCTGCGGTCAGCAAGGTGATGATTATTAGCCGGAACAGCGTTTTCATAAGCATAGCATCAGGGATAGAGCCCCACGGCTCTGGCTGCGTTGATGACATTGACTGTGATGGGATTGGGATACAACGGGAAGTTGTATAGCGTGTCCTGGCCGCGGATGAGGTGGCGCGCACCGGTTAGACCTACATCGTGGTCCCGGTCGGCCCAGACTTTTGTCACCGGGTAGTTGGTGTTGCTCTCCGGCATGTTCACGCTGGCGCCTTCCCACCACAGGCCCCAGCGCATGGCCTCGCACTCCAGGGTCTTGCGGAAGTCCCCGGCGAGGAACTCCAACCGGCTCTCCAGCGCCGCCTGAGACCCCCCGGCGGTCATCGCCGCCTGGAAGCAGGTGCGGAAGGCTGCGGCGTAACTGGGGTGAAACGTATTGTTACCAGTGCCGCCTGTGCGGAGGAACTGATGCGGCGTGCCGAAGAAGATGCTGAACTCATCAGGGCTGTTCGGTGAAGGTTCAAACACATCGCCCCCATAGCGGAAGTAGCAGACATCCCCGTCCCAGAGGATCACGCGCCACTTCCCGTCCGCCGGGTTGCGGTAGAGGCGCTGCTGGCTTGCGTATATATCCCCCGTTCCTGTCAGTGGAGCCGTGATCAGTGCCTTGATGTAGCTGGTCAGGTCGATGTGGGCCAGGAAGGCATTCCACTTCGTCGTGTTGTCCGGGTCAAGCCCGGCGGCTTTGGCCGGCAGGACCACCTCGTTTTTCCACAGCAGCCGTGCCGCGTCGTCGATACCATTAGTCCCGATGTAGGCAATACCCGCAGCACTCCCGCCGATGTAAGCGGCGATGGTCTTCGGGCTGGGGTGCTCTGTGAGGTCGAAGACGCCGTAGTAGTGACCATTGCCAAAGACGTGGACCCAGCGGCGCTTGGGGAGGAAGGGAGCGCCGAGGGCGCGCTGGGTTTCCCTATACCATGCGTCAGTGATGTAGAGTCCGGTGCCGATGCCGCCGCCGGTCTCTGCGCTCTCTGAGCGGAACCACTGCTGGGAGGGCGTGCGGAGGGTAAGGCGGTCAAAGGAGAGGCCCTGCGAGCCCGGAAAAACCGTGCTCAGCAAAGGTGAGCCCGTGGCCGGACCGATCCAGGAGCCGCTGGCGGTCAGGGACGAGCGCTTCCTGAAGAGCACGTCCATGCTGCGTTTCAGCTGGTTTTGCGCGGTGCCGCCGCCGGACTGCTGCACCCTTGCGTTTTCCTGGCGGTAGCTGCCGGGCACCGCGGGATCCGTCCACTCCCAGCTCACCTCATAGTCCAGCGTGCCCCCGCTGCCGGTGCTGGCGGAGGCGTTCCGGCTGGTGCTCAGGAAGACAGAGGGAATGCTCTCTAACTGGTCGAGGATGCAGCCGGGATTGGGGAACCCGCCCAGATTTCCCGTGGGCGCCGTGCGCCCCCACATGGCGGCGTACTCCGCGTCCACGCCCGGCCTGTTCCCGGTGTACGGCCGCGGCCCCGTGCTGCCGATGGGAGCCCAGGCATCCGTCCGGCTGGCGATGCCTGGCACCCCTGCTGCTGCCCGCTGCACGAGCACCCCCGGCGTGTAGATGTAGGTGCGCGTGACCGTGTGCGAGGGCAGCGACCCCGTGCGCCAGGCCCGCGCCCGCAGCACCGTGGTGCCCCCTATGCGCAGCGGCCCGCTGTAGGTGGTAGAGGCTGCCGTGGGCTCATCCCCGTTCATCGTATAGGTGATCACCGCCGCCGGGTCCGGGTGCGTCAGCCGCAGCTGAGGCATAGTGGAGCGGTCCCGGAAGAGCCTGCCCGTGGCGGGCACCGGCAGCCCAGTGGCCGGCAGCTCGTCCACCAGTACCAGCGCCAGCGCCGTGTTCACCTCCCACCCGTAGTTCACTGCGCCCGGGCTGCTCTTCTCCAGCCATGAGTTGATAATGGCTGGCGTGCCCGCACGCGCCAGGCGGGCGCATGTCACGTCCGGGTAGCAGCGCGGCAGGACGCTTGGCGTGGCCAGAAAATCCTGTGCCGTGACAGCCCCACCGCCCGGCGCCTTGTTCAGGTATAGGGCGCTCCCGGTATCCGTCAGGTCCGCCTGGAAGCAGCGCGCCGCCAGCAACGGGTCCGCCCCCGGCAATGCCGGGTCCACCGTTGGCGCCAGAAAGAGCAGCAGCGTCTGCTGCGGCTCCACCCTCACCGCCGGCAGGTGCCACTTCTTCGGGCTGCCGTTCGTTTTGCTCATGTAGTAGTCCCCCGCATTGACAGCGGTGTCCCCGGGGTTCAGCACCTCCACCCAGTCCGGCACATAGCCTGGAAAAATCTCCTTTGTCAGCGGCACCCCCGCCACCTCAGTGGTGAACGTCTGCGGCCCCACAAACGTCTGCGCACAGTAACACACCTCCGAGAGCATGAGCCGCCCCGGATACGCCGCCGCAAAGACATCCGGGACATTATCACCATTTACATCAGGCGGCACGGCCAGACGACGTGCGCGGAAAAAGCCCCGCGTGTCAAACGTAGCCGGCACCGTCGGGGCATAGCTCCCGGTGCTCAGCACCGGCCACATTTCCTCAAAGATGGCATCCTTCAGCCGCAAGATGGCGTCCTTGATCCGCGCATCATCCGATCCCGCCGCCGGTGCCGCCACCCCCGTAGGCCACGCCCATCAGGCACCACGGCCACACTCAGCACCACCCCGCCCTCAGTCCCCGGCGCGTCATACACCGCCCCTACACCCCACGGCAGCTGCATGTCACTCATCAGCGGCAACTGCGTCCCCGGGAAGATACATCCCACCTTCACCTCCGGGTTGGCCAGCGAAGGCCACCACGCATACGTCTCATGGAGCCCTGTCCCCGGCGTCGACACCCGCGTGACCATCTGCACCAGCCCCTGCGTCCACGGCTGCTGGGGTCCGCTGGGCTGCGGCAGCGGCGTGCGCTCCAGCGGCGGCGGAAGCGCCCGCGTCAGAAATGTCAGCACGTAACTCCCGCCCGGGCAATACCACGGCATGCCGCACTCCACCGTATGGCCCGACACGCCCTGCGCCACCGGCAGCCAACCCGTGCCCGTGCCCGACTTCATGCCCAAGCTACGCTCCAGCACCCACGGCGCACCATACGGAGGCAGGTAGCTCACCTCCAAACCGGAGTGGTATTCCAGCGGAACCGCGCAATTCCGCCGCAAACTGCGTAATCAAAAGCCCCCGGCGGCTAAGGTAACCGGCAGGCAAATGCGACCGCTTCCTCGAGGGCGGTCATGGCATCTGGCTGTCGCTTCATTTCGACACTGAGAACCCCGGTATATCCATGGTCCCGGAGGATGGCCGCTGATTCCTTGTGGGGATAAAAGCACTCACCAAAGCTCTCAAGGAATGGCTGACTGATGTGGTAGTGACAGAGCACCGGAGCAAGATCCGGCAGGAGCTTCAGCGCATCCTCATCATTCAGCACCACAGCTCCCGTATCCCAATGCACCCGGCAGCCTGGTGAGTCCACGCTGCGGACGAAGCCGGCGACTTCCGTGATATTTGTCAGGAAATCACAGGCGTAGGCGGGCGGGTTGGCCTCCATGCCAAACACCGTGCTGCGGCTGGCTGCGTAGGTGCCCAGCTCATGGAAAAACGGCACTGCAATGCGCATCGCTTCCTCCATGGAAACACTCCCCCGGCTCCGGTTTTTGGGCGAGCCGAAGACCATGGGGCCAACCCCCAGCGCGGCGGCGAGGTCGACAACTTTTTTCAGGTAACCCATCAATTCCTTCCGGGCGGCCTCGCTGCCGAAGAGCAATAACTCCGGTTTTCCAAACAAGAGCGCCTGCATGGCCACGGGCTGCAGGCCACCCAGCGAGTCCTTGAAGCGACGGACCTCCTCATCGCTGAGCTGATCCAGTCGCCCGGGGAATGCCCGGGTAGGAGCCACTTCCAACGAGTCAACACCGTGCCGGCGCAGGATAGCATAGGCAGCCGCGTCTTCATCGGGATTCCACCCGATTTGGCTGATGGAGATTTTCACGGCGCGGTCTGGCGGCTGAGCCATGTTTCAAGGGTTTTCAGGACCTGAGCCCGGTTGTAGAGGTAACCGCCATCCCCACCCCAGAGCCCTGCGTGTATGGAGCGAAAATCATAGCGTCCGGGGCTGCCGCTGTCCGCACCAACCTGAGCACCGCAGAAGCAGGTATCGATAATCTCCCGCGTGGTGAGCGGCTCGGTAGCCAGATTTAACAGCCTGATGTCGAGGGCTATCATTCTTTCCACATCAGCCCACAATCCATCGAGACAATAGTATTGAAATGCGGAGTCAGGGGGGGCCTTATCCAGCTGATCCTGCCGTGCGTGCATGA
>JAYVJI010000516.1:0-6518 GCA_043769435.1 Verrucomicrobiota bacterium | reverse complement strand
CTCAACTGGCCAACTTACTGAGCTTGGTGTTCACAGAAATCCGTTAGTGGCGTTGAACCGCGGCTGAATCTTATGTCGCTAGGCTCGATCAAGGCAAATGACTTTCACGTGCTAATGCTCGATAAGGGATTGAGAATTGCGTCACTATATTTTCAAGGTATTTGGCGTTCCGTATTCACAGTGACTTGCAGCACGGGATTTGCTCCGGCAGAGACAATTAGATCTCTAAAAATGCGCAGGAGCCCATAACCCGTCCAGGGCAGTTTTTAACACCCTAGTTAATGTGTAACCACTCGAAGCCGCAGGAACATGCGTGAGCCGGGGATCTGCGGAACAATGAACAAAAGGTTCCTGCCCTCCCCAAGGTTTGGACTCATCTGCCAGCCCCCAGTGCCGAGGGTGGTGTTATACTCTGCTAAATAGGCAGTGCCGTCGGCACTTTCGGGAGCGGTGAACTGCATTCCCCATTCATTGGTGTCGTATTGCCACTGGGGTAGTTGTTCTGTATCCGGAGTGAAGGGATGCAGACCGAAAGCAAATTCGATATTGTTCACCAGGCCGTCGTGATCCGGGTCAGCTTCACTGGCAGCGTCCCCTTCATCGGCCAAAGTGCCGAAGTAAGTTTGCCGCCAAACCTGAAGCTGCGTAAATCTGTATGGCTTGTTCGACTCGCTGAGATACGAAGACCCGCCGCCGTAGCTGGCATATACCCGGGCCTGCGCCCGAATGTAACCCTCTGGGGGCAGGGCCAGGCCGGTTTTTTCCCAGCCATTGGCGGTGCGGGTGCCCGTTCCCAGCGACGTCCACGGCCCGTTGTACGATACTGAGTGATCGAACGTGACATACCGTGCCTCAGCGGCTCCACCTAGGCGCAGCCAGTCCACCCGGGCTGGACTGGGCACCGTTAGGGACTGAAAAGTACCGCCATCACCGCCGAGGCTGGCAAAATTTACTCTGCTGGTGGTGCCGATTCTCGAAAAAGCTCCGCCCAGAATGACCGAGCCGCTTTCTGTCAGAGCGGCTGAAAAGACGGTGCCATTGGCCCCTAGGCTAAAGTCGGCACGGACCGTCCCACTGGCATCCAGCCGGGCAAAGCGGCTGCGGGCGACTCCCCCGATGTTGGCGAACTCTCCTCCGACAATGATCCGTCCATCCACTTGGACAGCCATGGTGCGGACGATGCCGTCCGCGCCGGTTGAGAACGCTGTATCCACGCTGCCATCAGGATACAGCCTCACCAGGTTTTGCCGCGCAGTGCCGCCTACGGTGTTAAAGCTTCCCCCCACGAGGAGTTTGCCATCCTTCAGCGTAACTGCTGCATAGACCGGACCGTCAAAATTAGGCTGGAATGTGACGTCGACAGTACCGTTAGGGTGCAGCCGGGCGAGCCTGTTGGACAAGCTGCCACTGATCGTGGTGAAGTTTCCGCCAATGATCAATTTTCCTTCTGGCTGCTCCATCATCACGCGCACTGTGTTGTTCACGACAGGGTTGAAGCCGGTGTCGAGTGTGAGGTTCGCATTCACCCGCACGATCCTGCTGCGGTTGACACCAAACGCAGAGGTAAAGTTCCCGCCAAAGAGCATCTTCCCGTCCGGTTGAACTGCAGTGCAGTAAACGTTTTCATTCAGCCCCGGGTCAAAGCCCGCATACACCGTCCCATCAGCGTTCAGGATCGCTCCGCGTCCGCGCGGCTGGCCACTCACAAAACTGAACTCCCCGGCTATCAGTATCCTGCTATCAGGCAACACAGCCATCGATCGCACAGCGGAGGCCGATCCCGCTGTGGAAGGCGTGAAGGTGTTGTCCAGCGTGGCACCAGGCCAACCCAACCGGGCAAGGCTCAGGCGTGTAGCTCCACCCAGCGAGTCAAACCAACCACCTGCTAGGATGAGGTTATTCAAATCCTGCACGGCTACATAGACACTGTTGCCAGAACTCCCAGAGGCATCGGCTCGGAACGGGTTCAAATCTCCAGGAGCCGCCCGCAATTCAGAAAAGGGAGCTAACCAGATCGCGGAAAAAACGAATAATTTGTAGCTCTTCATGAGCAAAAGGCATGCCGGTTGGCGGGGGCGGCAGCAAGGGGAAATCGCCGCGCGGTGGAAGCGGTGGAAGCGGTGGAAGCAGGTTAGCCGGAGGCAAAACCCACCACTTTGATGTAACTGAAATAGCGCTTTGTTGCCTGCGGATTCAGGCGGATAGTTTATGCCATGAAGCTTCCGGATGATGAGGACAGGCTGTTATTTCGTGGTGAGCCCCGGCGCAATGCCGTGGGCAGCCAACGGTGGAATGACTTGCTCTTTCTGCACTGGCAGATGGACCCGGAGGTTATTCAGGCATCGCTGCCGGCGGGGCTTTATGTCGATGTTTTCCAGGGGAAAGGCTGGCTGGGCATTGTCCCGTTTTTCATGGAACGTATCCGTCCCGCGTGGCTGCCGCCTCTGCCATGGCTTTCTTGGTTTATGGAAATGAACCTGCGGACGTATGTGCATGATGACAGAGGGAGGCCGGGGGTCTGGTTCTATTCACTGGACTGCAATCAACCGGTGGCCGTCGCTCTGGCCCGCCGCTTTTTTGACCTGCCTTACTTTCATGCACGCATGACGAGCGAACGCAGGCAGGGACGCATTCACTTTGCCTGCCAGCGGAAGGGTGCAGAACAAGAAAGCCGTTTCGTCTGGCGCCCTCATAGCGAAGGCCATGAAGCCATACCGGGGACGCTAGAGTTTTTTCTGGTGGAGCGGTATCTTCTGTTTGCATCCGGTCCGCAGGGAGTTCTGCGCACCGGTCGGGTCCACCACCGTCCCTATCAAATCTCCACGCCTGAACTGACTGCCTGGGACAACGCTCCGGCTTTGCAAAGTGGATTTGCCTTGAGCGGTCCGCCACAGTCAGTGCTCTGCGCCGGCAAGGTGGATGTTAGGATCTTTGCGCTGGAGTGACTGGATTCCCGCATCGCTGCAGTAGGTTGGTCTGAAAACGGCGCGGTGTTCTCAACGGGGGCTGGAGAGGCAAACGGAAAGAAGCTGACCTAGTCATGGCAGGTCATGGCAGGTCATGGCAGTCATGGCAGCGATCATAACACCTGTCTCCATTTTTCTGGCTGCCAAGCTCCGATCAAACATCAGGATGTCACCTCATGACGCGACTATGATTGCCCGGCGCTTCCAGCCGGACGCACCACACCAACCGCACCAACCGCAGCGTCTGATTTTTATCCATTGCTAAATAGCGTGATTCAGTCTCCCTGACCGGGACGGGCCGGGGCGCATTCAGGCGGTCACGCAGTCCGGCAGTATCCTGATTTTCCTACGCATTCTATCAATGGCCAAGGCGCCTTCTTCCAATACTCCCCATGCGGAAACCAATCCGGATTTTGATCCGGATTTTGATCCGGATTTGCATCGCCTAGATAGACTCAGCGCGCTCCTGGATAACAAATTTTCAGTCGGTGGGATTCGGTTTGGTCTGGACCCGGTCATCGGGCTCTTGCCATATGCGGGCGACATCGCGGGGCTGAGTGTGACGGCGGTGCTATTGAGAACTGTCTATCGGAAGGGTGCCGGTCTGGGCATTTTGTTGAAGATGCTTTGGAATCTGGTGATCGATGCTGCGGCGGGCATTTTTCCGTTAGTGGGGGATGTGCTGGACGTCGCGCACAAGGCCAACCGGAGGAATGTGAAGCTGCTCCAGGACTACTATGCTGATCCGGCACCCAAGCCACCGGCGGGGATCGCCGTCACGGTACTTTGCTTTTTGTTTCTGGGCATTCTGACCGGCATTGTCTGGGTGAGTAGGCTGTGTATCGTTTGGGTTTGGCACCGGATTTTCAGCCGCGGCGCATGATGAAGTTTTACAGGCTGAGATCATGGCTGGGAATGTTCCGGATACTGGCGCGCGCAGCGTGGCGGGGCTGGCGTGCGCATCCCTGGATCGCGATGTTGAACGTGCTGGGCATAGCCATCGGGACTGGCGTGTATCTGGCCATCCGGATGGTGAACCACAGTGCTACGGAATCCTTTGCCGCAGGGCTGGAGCTGGTGGGTGGGCGCAGCCATCTGGAGATCACAGCTGACGCAGCGGGGCTGGATGAAACGCTCTGGCCCGCTGTGGCCTCTGAGGCCGGAGTGAAGGCGGTGACGGGCGTGGTGGAGGCATACGGTTCCCGTCCGGATAAGCCAGGCGAATATCTGCGCATCATCGGCGTCGATCCCTTCACCGGCGCTGCTTTTTTTCCGGGCATCGGCGGTGAGGGAGGCGGAAGCGAGGCGTGGTTTGCCAGGCGTGATTCGGTCATGGTTTCCTCGTTGCTGGCAGAGCAGGAAGGCTGGAGGAAGGGGGGGCGTGTGAGACTGCTGACCGGTGGCAGGTCCGTGGAGGTGGAGATCCAGGGCATCTATCCACTAACGAAGGAAAACGCGGCGACCATGAGGGCGGCTTACATGGACATTGGGTGGGCGCAGGAATTGACGGGAACGGCTGGTCGGCTGCATTCCCTGCAAATCATGACGGCGGATGTCGCGGACGTGGCTGCGGTGCAGGCGGCGCTGGAAAAGCGATTGCCGCCAGATGTCACGGTCGCTGCGCCCGCCCGCCGGAATGCGCAGACCGGACTTATGCTGCAGGGCTTTCAACTCAATCTTACGGCGCTGAGCATGGTGTCTCTGCTGGTGGGGGTTTTTCTCACCGGGAACACCATCGCGGCCAGCGTCATGAGGCAGCGGCGGGAAATAGGCATCCTGCGGGCAGTGGGAGCTTCCGCATGGCAAATCCGTACCGTCTTTCTGGGTGAAGCTACGGTATCTGCCCTGCTCGGTGCGGCGCTGGGCCTCCCTTTGGCCGGGTGGCTGGCTGGCAATATGCTGGGGTCTGTGGGGCAGGCCATTTCCGCGCACTATGTCCAGATGAGCTTGGAGCAGGTCGTGTGGCAGGCCTCTGACGTCTGGCTGGCGGGACTGGGTGCCATGGCGGCAGCGCTGGCTGGTGCCTGGTGGCCTGCGTTGGAAGCGACCCGCGTCGACCCGGTAGCAGTGCTCAGGCCAGGCCGTGATGCTGACAGCCCGCAGAATGGACGCCGCGTCTGGCTGTGGCTGGCAGTTGCTTTTACGGCGGCGGCCGCGTGGCTGGCATGGCAGGCACTGCACACCGGCCCTGCATGGCTGAGCTTCGCGGCCTGTCTCTGTTGCGTAGCCGGGTTTGCCTGCGCCGCCCGGCTGTCAGCTCAATGTGTGGCCTCGGCTGCGGCGTGGTTTTCCCGGCGTTTCCGGCAGACGTGGCTGCGCATCGCTGCGGGCCAGGTCTCTCAGTCGCTCCACCGCGCGGCACCCACGGTGGCCGCGCTGCTGACCGCAGTGAGCATGGTGCTGGGGGTCACGGTGATGATCCATTCCTTCCGCAGTACGCTCAGTCTTTGGGTAGAGGGCACGCTGCGCGCAGATCTCTATGTGGCACCTGCGGCCAACGAGGTGGTGAAGCAAAGCGCGGTGATGCCGCCCGGCGCTGCCGCTTGGCTGCGGGCCCGGCCGGAAGTGGAGGATGTGGAAACCCTGATCGAAACGAAGGCCAGCCTGACCGATGGCAGGTCCTGCCGGTTCAGAGTGGTGGAGCGCAGCCCGCAGCGGCCATTTGAGTTCATGGAGGGGGGCATCACGGAAAAATATGCGCAGTGGTTTCAAACTGACAACTGTGCGGTCAGCGAGATCCTAGCAGCCCGGCTCCACCTCCGGCCGGGCAGCACCCTGACCTTCAAGGCCGCCGCAGGTGAGGTGCAACTAACAGTTAGTGGCGTCTTTTACGACTATTCCGACGATCAGGGTTGCCTCTACATTGACAGAGCAAATTACCTCCGGCACTGGCCCCCGTCCGCAGACCACGCGCTGGCTGCCTATCTCCGCGATCCCGCTCAGGCAGGTGCAGTGGGCCAGGCTTTGCGGTCGGCATTCAGCAGGTCAGGAGAGCTGGCGGTGTATGAAAACGCGGCGCTCAAGAAGCGGGTTTTCGACATCTTTGACCAGACATTCGCCGTCACTTCCTTGATGAAACTCATCGCCGTGGCCGTGGCCCTGCTGGGCATCAGCATGGCGCTGAGCACGCTCGTCGCGGGACGCCGCTGGGAGATTTCCGTGCTGCGCAGTCTGGGAGCGGGGAAAGGCCAGGTAGCGGCGTTCCACCTGGGGGAAGCTGGCCTCATCGGATTGGCCAGTGCTCTGCCCGGTATGGTCTGTGGACTCGGGCTGGCCATGATACTCACGTGGGTCGTGAACCGGGCCTTCTTTGGATGGACCATCTATCTCAGCATCCCGTGGGCAGAGGTGCTCTGGACACCAGTCTGGGTCGTCGCGGCGGCAGTCATCGCCGGAGCCATCCCGGCATGGCTCGCTGCGGGCACAGGACTGGCCGGGTCTCTGCGCTCAGAGTGATGCTGAGCGACGCGGCCAAAAATCCGGCGCAGTCTTCGGCTGTTTATCACTGGCCGGTTCCGCTTCCCCGGGTGTGACCGCGCCGTGATGTTCTTA
>JAYVJI010000515.1:0-4025 GCA_043769435.1 Verrucomicrobiota bacterium | reverse complement strand
TTCAACTTACATTTCCAGGCTAAATTCCATGCCTATGTCCTGTTCCGAAATAAAAGGGAGAAAAAACAGCCTGTTTTAGCCACTTTTGCACACCCCAGTGAGCCACTGGGGTGTTGAAAAGATAGCCCTGAACGGGTTATGGGTTCCCGCGCGCTTTTAGAGCTCAAAATGTCGCTGCCAGAGCAAATCCAGTGCTGCAAGTCCACTGTGACTATGGAACGCCAAATACCCTGAAATTCCGTAGGAACAAATATCCATCCTTTCAACACCTCTGCGGGGCTCGCTATATTCAGGGCTATGGCGATGTCCGCGAAAAGTTCATTCCACACGACCATGCGCTGCGGACTGCGGGAGCTGCTGGTCTCCGCCAGTTCACGGAGCTTCGCTATGCCTAAGCACTTGGTGCGCGATCAGCTCGTCTGGTAGTTCGTGGCAGATGGATTCCACCGACGAAATGTCATCTTCCCTCTCCATGATCGCTGCCCACTCTTCATCGCATGGTCCCATCTCGTGTTCGGCGGGCGGCGGCGAATGGGGTGTATATGCATGCTCCCACTCATTGACGGGGAATGGGAATGGCTCGTCACTCCACATCGGCCAGCAGCATTCGCGTTGGCGTTCGAGCGCTTCGGCTTCCTCGGCGGTTTTCTTCTTTCGCGCCTTCTTGGAGGGTTGAAACGCGTTCGAGCGCAGTTGCTCTATGTGGGCTTCCGGGATCTGGGCACCCAGCGCCCGCAGTTCCAGCGCGGCGGTGAGGAGATCGACTCCGAAGTAACTACGATAACGGTGCACTAAGTTCTTTGCACCCTTGTTTAACACCAGCCAGTTTTTTGCTCCAGCGTGCGCTAGGCGGCCCTTGCGGTTTAATCGTTTGACTCTCGGGACGGACATGGGTGGTCAGGCTTCACTCTTAACTTTTCTTACGCAGGCTCTCTTACGCAGGCTCTCCAGCAGTTTTTTCATCGTCAGATGGCGCGGGCGGTTGCGGTGCTGAGACACTCGATAGCGATTTGCAAGATGCTGGGGGGCGAGGGAGTGGACCCTTTTAAACCAAGAACGGTGCGTTGGCTCCAGCAGCGCTGGGGCGAGGACTTCGCGCAGGTGCGGTAGATCGAGGTCGCACCCCTGCCCGAATAGCCAAAACTATCGCTTGCGGCCCATGGTGCCCGGCCTAGACAAATTACTCCTTTCCGGGCGAAATCTCCGGCACTCTGCCAGTCGCCCACATCTTCACCATCCATCACTGAACGTTGACTGCCTTGCCTCGCGCTGCTGCACCCGTTTCCCGCTCCGGGATTCCTGCACTGCCGGGACAGCGCCCCATGATATGAAAACCGATCTCATCGAAAAGGCCGCCAAAATCATTCCCCACCCTCCGCAGCTGATCAACTTGGTTTCCCGCCGGGTTCGCCAGTTGAACCAGGGACGTGCACCGCTCATCAACGTGGCTTCTTATGGCATGAGGCTGGGACAGGGCGATGTGGCGCTGCTGGAGATCATCGAAGGGAAAATTTCCATCAAGGTGCCGGATCCTGTTGCTGAGTGAATCTCCTGTTGCCGGGTGGTGCTGCGATGGCTGGGTAACTACGGCTCAGCCGCAAGCTTAACTTGGCTATCCCGCCCGACGCCGTGATCATCGGTTATGCCCGGATGCGTTGCCCGCTATGAATGACGAGATCACCAACAACCGCAAGGCGCTGCACGAGTATCAGATCCTCGAGACTATTGAAGTCGGACTGGAATTGAAAGGCACCGAGGTTAAATCGATTCGCGCAGGAAAGATCAATCTCCGCGATGCCTTTGCCCGCGTCGTGGATGGGCAATGCCTGCTCTATGGCTGCGATATCCAACCCTACGAACGCGCCTCATGGGAACAACACGACGCCAAGCGCGTCCGCCGGTTGTTGCTTCACAAAAAGGAGATCCTGAGGCTCTACGGCGTTTGCCAGATCAAAGGAAACGCCCTAGTGGCCCTGCGCGCCTACTGGAAAGGCTCTAAAGTTAAGCTCGAACTGGGCGTCGGTAAAGGAAAAGTAGCCAGCGACAAGCGGGAGGACCTGAAGAAAAGAGAGGCCAACCGCGAGATGGAGCGGGAAATGCAACGGTTTAACCGAAAGTAGAACATGGTTTAGCATTGGACAGAGCGGGAAGAGCGCGGTAAACACTGGCAATGTATAAAGTGTTTATCAGAACCTATGGCTGCCAGATGAATGAGCGCGACTCAGACCAAGTGGCGCAAATGTTTGTGGATCGCGGTGGCTTCAGCATGACAGCTGAGGAGGCCGAGGCCGATGTGATCCTCGTGAATACCTGCTCAGTGCGTGATCAGGCTGAACAAAAGGCGCTGGGCAAGATGGGAATCATGGGCAAATACCGGCGCACCAAGCCGCATGTGGTTTATGGATTTCTGGGCTGCATGGCGCAGAGCCGGGGGGAGGAACTGCTGCGGGAGATCCCGCACCTTGATCTGGTGGCAGGGACACAAAAATACCACCGCGTGGTCGACCATGTCTCAGACATTCTGCAGCGCCGCATAGAGCGCCGGATGGATGACGAACGATACTCTATAGTGGATGTGAGCGAGGAGGAGGGCAGCCAGAATACCATCCGGGATCAGACAGTCACGTCTCGGCAGGCGAGCGCTTTCGTCAGCATCATGCAGGGCTGTAATATGAAGTGTACGTTCTGCATCGTTCCCTATACCCGCGGCAGCGAGAGGGCGCGCCCGATCAATGAGATCGTGGCGGAGGTGCGTCGGCTGGCCGCAGCCGGCGTGAAGGAGGTCACGCTGCTGGGGCAAATCGTAAACCGTTATGGCATCAGGGAATTTCCTGCGGTAGGGGGCCGGAGCCCGTTCGTGCAATTGCTGGAAGCCGTGCATGAGGTCGAGGGCATCGAGCGCATCCGATTCACCAGCCCGCATCCAGTGGGATACCGGGAGGATTTGATAGAGGCATTCAGCCGGCTGCCGCGACTCTGTCCGCACATTCACCTCCCGTTGCAGAGCGGAAGTGACCGCATCCTGAAGGCGATGCACCGGCCCTACAGTGCGGAACGCTTTTTGGAGATCTGCACTAAAATGCGGTCAGCCCGCCCCGGGCTGGCTATCACCACAGACATCATCGTGGGCTTTCCCGGGGAGACTGAAGCAGACTACGCAGCGACCCGCGAGGTCGTGATCGCCGCTGATTTTGACAACGCATTTGTCTTCCGCTACTCCAAGCGCAAGGGGACCCCGGCTGCCGATATGCCGGATGATATCCAGTTGCCGGAATCTGTGAAAGAGGCCCGCAATCAGGACCTGCTGACCCTCATCAACGCCATGGCTGTCCGCAAGCTGCAGGCTGTCGTGGGGCAAGACGTGACCGTGCTCTGCGAGGGCTACAGCAAAACAACCAACGAGCGATTGATGGGCCGGACCGGGCAAAACAAGATCGTGGTTTTCTCCGGCCCCAACGACCGGCTCGCTGGAGAACTGGTGGATGTCAGGGTCATGGAGACCCATGGGTTCACGCTCTATGGTGAGGTGATCACCGAAGCCCACGCCGCCGCTTGAGATTTCCGCCATGTCAGCCTCCGGAAAGACAACCCATCAGCCAGCCCGGCTGATTTTTCACTGGGCTCCTCTGCGGGGCATCCGGCGGCGGCTGGCGTGGTGGCTGCTGGTGGCTGCAGGAGCACATGCCGGCGTGTTCTATCTCTTCCGGGTCAACCCGCCGGGAGTCCCGCAGCATCCTCCTCCGGAACAATCATTCGTCTACCTACCTCCTTCCGACGGCGCCTCCGCTCGGGTCTTCCGCTCGCTCAATGACCGCTTTCCCGGCATTTTGCCACAGTCGATTGATGGGCATTTTCAGCAGGATCTGGCGGACCTGAAAAAGTTACTGCCCCCATGGCCGGGAGCCATCCAGGAATCCAGCGGCGCGCTCAAACCCTTGAGCGAGCCAGTAGTGCAGCGGAGGCTGCCCAGCCTGATGCAAAGCGGGGAGCCCGTCCTGCCAGCGCTGGAGGGTGACAGCAGCCTG
>JAYVJI010000514.1:0-6731 GCA_043769435.1 Verrucomicrobiota bacterium | reverse complement strand
TTCTCTGGGAAAGCTATTGCGTGAAATAGAGCCGGATGAGATTTACAACCTTGGAGCACAAAGCCATGTCCGTGTGAGCTTTGACATTCCCGAATATACAGGGGACAGTGTGGGGCTAGGTACGCAGCGCCTCCTCGAGGCCATCAGAGACGCCGGCCAGAGCAGTAAAGTGCGCTTTTATCAGGCAAGTTCATCCGAGATGTACGGTAAAGTGCAGGAGGTTCCCCAGGTCGAAACAACTCCCTTTTGGCCTCGCTCGCCGTACGCCTGTGCCAAGGTCTACGGGCATTGGCTGACTGTCAATTACCGGGAAAGCTACGGTATGCACGCCAGCAGCGGCATTTTGTTTAATCATGAAAGCCCGCGGCGGGGTGAGACTTTTGTCACCCGGAAAATCACTCGTGCTGCCACGAGGATAAAAGCAGGCCTCCAACAGCGTCTCTACCTAGGCAATCTGGATGCGCAGCGTGACTGGGGCTATGCCAAGGAGTATGTGGAAATGATGTGGCTGATGCTCCAACAAGACACACCCGATGATTACGTTATCGCAACCAATGAAACCCATAGCGTGCGGGAATTCTGTCAGGAAACCTTTGCCTGCCTTGATATGGACTGGGAAAAATACGTGGCTTACGATCAACGCTATGAGCGCCCGGCAGAAGTGGATCTGCTAATCGGAAACCCCGAAAAAGCTAAAAGGGTGCTGGGCTGGGAGCCGAAAGTGAAGTTTAAGGAGCTGGTGAAAATTATGGTGGATGCGGACCTTGCTCTCGCTCATCATGAAGTGGCCGTTCGTGATGCCACACTCCACTTGAAGGCAGTCTGAAGAAGGAACACATGAATAAAACAACTGACTCTCTGTTTGTTGCTGGGCACCGGGGCATGGCGGGCTCTGCTCTGTTGCGTCACGCCGCAACTGCTGGCTGGACCAAGGTAATCACCGCTTCCCGCGAGGAACTGGATCTAATCGATGCCGCAGCCGTACATCAGTGGGTGGGTGCTACCAAGCCAAGGGCCATGATAGTAGCGGCAGCGCGTGTTGGCGGCATCATGGCTAACAAGACGCAGATGGCGGAATTCTTTTACGAAAATCTGGCCATCTCAACCAACCTCATCCGGGCGGCGCACCTTCATGCTGTCCCCAGACTATTGTTCCTCGGCAGTTCCTGCATTTATCCTAGGCTCGCTCCGCAGCCGATGCCAGAGACCTGCCTGCTGGAATCAGCTCTGGAATCAACCAACGAGGGCTATGCCTTGGCTAAAATCGCAGGGCTCAAATATTGCCAGTATTTGCGCAGGCAGTATGGAATGCTATTTCACTCAATAATGCCGACCAATCTCTATGGACCGGGAGACAACTACCATCCTGAAAATTCACATGTGATTCCCGGGATGCTGCGTCGTTTTCATGAAGCAAGGTTGGCCGGGAGCCCATCTGTCACCATCTGGGGCACCGGGCAGCCGCGCCGGGAGTTCCTGCACGTGGATGATCTTGCGGAGGCCTGCTTCCACCTGCTGTCTCAGGAGGATCCGCCGGATTGGGTGAATGCAGGAACTGGCACCGATGTCTCGATCCTTGAATTGGCCCATCTCCTGCGGGAAGTCACTGGCTATTCCGGTGAGGTTTTGACAGACCCTTCCAAGCCCGATGGCACGCCAAGAAAACTCATGGACGTTTCGCTGATGGAGTCGCTCGGATGGAAAGCGCGCACCACGCTGGCCGACGGGCTGCGCGAGACCTATGCTGCTTATCTAAAAGCAGAGAAGGACTCCACGCTGCGCTGTTAGGCTGCGGGGAGGAAAGGGGCTCAATCAGCTAGCGTATGGAGACGATCAAAATACTGGGGCAGCCGCTGGCAGTGACTGACTACGCTGGTGCTGTGCAGGAGATATTTCGTTTCGCGCGCGACCGCACGCGGGTTTTTGCTGTCGAAGCCGCCAACACGATGGTTGTCACTCTGGCCAGACATGATCCAGAGTTCCGGGCTGTGATGGACCGCTTCGACCTCACTGTTCCAGACGGTATGCCACTTATCTGGTGTTTGAACCGCGTGCTGCCTAGAAACCGGAAAATGACCGATCGTGTCTATGGTCCGGAATTGATGTTAAGAACTTTTGCCTCCAGCGAAGACCAGTCTGACATCAGTCATTTCCTGCTGGGAGGCGCTCCTGATGTGCTCAGACAGCTGGAAAGCAACCTAGCCACTAAGTTTCCCGGAGCAAAGATTGCCGGCAGTTACAGTCCTCCTTTCGGAGCATGGCCAGCGGATGAAAATCAAAGCATTTTTGACAAAATCAAAGAATCCGGAGCTAATCTCATTTGGGTGGGGCTGGGTTGTCCGAAGCAGGAAAAGTGGATTGCGGCTAACAAGGACCACTTGCCCCCAGGGGTGTATTTCGGTATCGGCGCAGCCTTCGCTTTTCACGCAGGCCGTGTGAAGAACGCACCATTATGGATGCAGCGCATGGGTTTAGAATGGATGTTCCGGCTGGCCATGGAGCCAAAAAGGCTTTTCAGCCGTTATTTTAAATACAACACCTTGTTTCTACGGTATCTCATTTTTGGAGGAAAGCAGAATTCCTGACCGCACTCCCCGCACTGGTTTCGCCATCTGCGAGCAGCCCGCTGTTTCTCCGCTTTTTATATAGCACCAACCGCAATTCCGGTCCGCTTGGAATAATTACTTTTGAAATTTGCCGCGCATTTAGCCGATCTGGCACGTTCGACTCACACAACCATTAATTTTAGTGCATTCGCTATGGAATTCATCGACCTAAAGTCTCAGCAAGTTCGCATCAGGCCACAACTCGAGGCTCGGATCGCCAAAGTATTGGAGCATGGAACTTACATCCTTGGCCCGGAGGTCGCGGAACTCGAGCAAAAGCTGGCGGCTTATGTCGGTGTGAAGCATTGTATTGGAGCGGCGAGCGGAACGGACACCCTGCTCATGGCGATGATGGCCCTTGGCATTGGTCCCGGGGATGAAGTGATCACTGTTCCCTACACATGGATTTCCACGGCGGAGATGATTGCGCTCTTAAACGCGAAGCCGGTCTTTGTTGATGTCGAGCCTGTTTCATTCAATCTAGACGCAACCAAACTCGAAGCAGCCATCACGCCGAAGACGAAAGCGATCATGCCCGTCGGCATCTACGGCCAAACGGCAGATATGACGGCGATCAATGCGATCGCCGCGAAGTATAATCTTCCAGTCATTGAGGATGCGGCTCAATCGTTTGGCGCGACTCACTACGGTAAACAAAGCTGTTCACTTTCTGTGATTGGTTCCACGAGCTTTTTCCCAAGTAAGCCGCTCGGCGGGTACGGTGATGGTGGCGCGCTTTTCACTGATGATGATAAGCTGGCCCACATCATGCGCCAGATCCGCGTGCATGGGCAGGAAAAGAAACACCATCATCCAATACTGGGAATCAATGGACGCCTCGACACGCTGCAAGCTGCCATCCTACTCGAGAAGCTTGAGATCTTCCCCGATGAAATCATCAAGCGCCAGCAAGTGGCAGCACGCTACAACGCAGCGCTCGCTCCTCTCGGCGTGAAAACCCCGCAGGTTGCGAAAGGCAATACCAGTGTGTATGCGCAATACACCATCCTTCACCCAAAGCGTGACGAACTGAGCGCAAGCCTCGGGAAGGCCGGTGTACCCAGCGTGAGTTACTACGCGGTGCCGCTGCACCTCCAGCCCGTTTTCAACAATTTAGGTCATAGTGCAGGAGATTTCCCCATCGCCGAGCAGGTAGCCAGTCAGGGCCTGAGTCTTCCGATGAATCCTTATCTGAGTGATGATGATGTTGAGCGCGTTTGTCAGGCATTTAGAGAAGTCCTAGCCTGATTTGTTCCTGTATCAAAACGAGACATTAAGTAGCTCAACGCCTCCCCACCTGTGTCCTGCGTCGATTAATCTCACATACGTTACGTCCCGGCTCGTGACCTTGAATCGCCCATTCCCTATCTTTGAGCCCATCCATCCAATCCAGCGGGAGCGTTGGCAGGAAATGACCTTCATGGAAAAGGCACAGGTGGTGGAAAATGCCTATCAAATGTGCCGTAGCATCGTTCGCGCCCGACTCACTGCCGAAAACCCGTCTCTGCCCGCCTCCGAGATTGAAACCATGGTCGGACGGCATTTTCTCTATGCCAGCACCTGACCTCATCCGGCTTTTTGCTCTCCCGCTTCAGCAGGCTGGTATAGAATACATGGTCGTCGGTTCCGTTGCCGCAATGTATTACGGTATCCCCCGCCTCACCCTTGATATCGATTTTGCTGCCATCCTTCCCGCATCCGACCTCCTCCGCCTACCCGCTCTTTTCCCGGAACCAGACTACTACTGCCCACCTGTCGAAGTCCTTCAGATAGAAAGTCGCCGCCCCATCCGCGGACATTTCAATCTCATCCACATCCCCCAAAACCTTAAAGCCGATGTTTACCTTTCGGCCGACCACCCAATGCAGGATTGGGCCATGGCACGCCGCCGACCCCTCGAGATTTCCGGCGACACCGTCCAAATAGCTCCGCCCGAATACATCATCATTCACAAGTTAGGGTTCTGGAAAGAAGGCGGCTCTGAAAAGCACCTCCACGACATCCGAGGAATGCTGGAAATATCCGGTTCACAGATTGACCAGCGCCTCATCACCATGCGCGCTGAGGCTCATGGCCTAACGGATTACTGGCATCGCTGCCTGCAATAGGCAAATCCCCACGACCACTCTTTCGCTCTTTCGGCGTGCTTCATATTCCCGAAGCCGGTGGCCGCAGAACATTTCTTACCCATGATCAAAAGACTCGCTGTTATTGGAGGCGGCATTGTCGGACTTGCCACGGCCCTGAGGGCAGCGCGGGCAAAAATTGCCCGGGAAATAGTAGTTCTGGAAAAGGATGAAGCCGCTGGTGGCCATCAGAGCAGCCATAATTCAGGCGTCCTTCATTGTGGCCTGTATTACAAGCCGGGCTCCCTGAAGGCTAGACTTGCAGTGCGCGGTATCCGTGAAATGGTTGCTTTTTGCCGGCAGTATGAAATACCGCATGAGGTTTGCGGTAAGATCGTGATGGCAGTTGGTGAAGATGAGTTGCCGCGCTTGCGTGATCTACAGGAACGCGGGACTGCCAATGGATTGGATGGCCTTCGCTGGCTGGGTCCGGAAGAGATCCGGGAGATCGAGCCCCATGCCGTTGGCCGGGCCGCGCTCCGGGTTCCGGAGGAGGGAATTGTCGACTACCCCGCGGTGATGCGGCAGATGGTTCACTTGCTGGTGGCGGACGGGCATCAAGTCCGGACCAGCGCCAGAGTCATTGCCGTGGAAAGGAGCGGGCCTGTTCAGTCAGTGAGATTCGAAGGCGGAGAGATTGAGGCTGACTATGTCGTCAATTGTGCCGGACTGCATTGCGACCGGGTGGCAAGAGCGTCGGGACTCCAGCCGGAATGCCGCATCATTCCTTTCAGAGGCGATTACTGGACGCTTTCAGAATCTGGTAAGCGTCTGGTGAAACACTTGATATACCCGGTTCCTGACCCGTCATTGCCTTTCCTTGGGGTGCATTTCACTAGAATGATCCGCGGCGGAGTGGAAGCTGGCCCTAATGCTGTTCTTGCCTTTAAACGGGAAGGCTATCGACGCACTGATTTTTCCATCCGCGATGCATGGGAGACTTTCACGTTTCCGGGACTGTATCGGTTTTTAAAGCGCTATCCGGGAGTGACGTGGAGTGAGTTGAAAAACTCATTCAGTCGGTCAGTCTTTCTCAGTAATCTGCAGCGCCTGATCCCTGAGATAACTATGAATGACCTGTCCCCGCATGGCGGAAGCGGTGTTCGCGCCCAGGCTATTCACCGCGACGGTTCATTACTAATGGATTTTTCCATTGAACAAAGTCAGGGCCAACTGCACCTGCTGAACGCCCCATCACCGGGGGCTACTGCTTCGTTGGCGATTGGGGGATATCTCACTGGTCTCATCTGCGCCGCTAACGGCATGGAAGCGCCGACGGACTGTCTTTCTGCATCGTAGAAAATCACCTTCACTCCATTGCCGCATCAAGACCAATTAATTTCAATAAAACTATATAACTATGGAACTCAAAAACAAAAAATTCCTTGTCATAGGTGGAGCCGGACTCATCGGTTCCCACGTCGTCGATCAACTTCTTAAGGAAGACGTAAAGGAAGTCATCATTTATGACAATTTTACCCGCGGCCGGGAGGATAATTTGACAAATGCGCTGAAGGATCCGCGATGTAAAGTATACGATATTGGCGGCGATATCACCCAGCCGGATATCCTAAACAAGGCCATGGAAGGAGTGGATGGGGTATTCCATCTCGCTGCCCTGTGGCTCCTGCATTGTCATGAATTTCCTGAGAGCGCATTTAAGGTAAATGTAGAGGGAACCTTTAATGTGATCATGGCTTGCATCAAAAACAAGGTGCAGCGCCTTATTTACTCCTCTTCGGCTTCCGTCTATGGAAACGCCGTCGAACTCCCCATGACGGAGGAGCATCCTTACAACAATGACACCTTCTACGGGGCGACCAAAATTGCGGGCGAACACATGCTGGTTTCACTCGGTAAGCGCTACGGCCTATCATGGGCAGGGCTGCGTTATATGAACGTTTATGGCCCTCGACAAGACTACAAAGGCGCTTACATCGCGGTGATGCATCGAATTCTCGACCGGCTGGAGAACGGTCAGTCGCCCCAAGTCTACGGG
>JAYVJI010000513.1:0-1792 GCA_043769435.1 Verrucomicrobiota bacterium | reverse complement strand
CAAACAACTCGGGAGCGAACGCCCCCAGCAAGTTCACCTGCGGAGGTGGGCGGACCAGCACCCCCAGCAGCGGCAGTTCCACGTCTCCGGCTTTCAGTGTCATCCCCGGCCGGGCGCGCAGTTCTTCCATCAATGCCGGTCCCGCCACAAAGCCCTTCCCCTCAAGGCACTGCTCCCAGGCCTCCGGAGGATCAGTCGTCACCGTTCCATAAAGCGGAAATCCCCGCTCTAGGCCACGCAGTTGGACCAGCCGCGACTCCTTTGATTCACCAGCCGTGACCATACCGCTGAGACAATCCTCCCGCAGGACCTTCAAGGCCTTCCCGCTCAACATAGCCTCGGCCCCTTCACTGAATGCCCGCTGCGACTGCACCAGCACATCCGCCCCCAGCATGCCCCGCGCCTCCCGCTCCATAGCGGAAAGCAGCCCATCCCGCAGCGACCCCATCACCACCAATGCCGCCAGCCCTGCCATGATCGTCAATGAAAACATCAGCAGACGACCCCGGGCCTTCCGGCTGTCCCGCCACGCCATCCTCCAGCACCACGGAGTAAAAAGCCATCCGGGGTTTATCACGGGATCATCATTGGTTGGGTGTTCAGCAGCATGCGGGCGGGTCGTAAAACCGGGCAGGGATTCCCCATGCTGGCAAGCCCCGATTCCAGCATTGTTGGACTTGCCGGACCTAGCGACATTCCACGCCAGCACAGCTCTTCCGCCTCTACCTCTGACTCCGCCTGTTCACTATTTGGACACTTGGACACGAGCCGAAAAACTGTGGTGCAGGTTTTTCCTCCGGCTAACCAGCGACCGGTCTCACCATGCTTGCATGGTAATAAAACGATCCTAAAGGACAGGCCTTTCTTTGGTTCGCCCACCAATTATTGCCCTGCCAATCCTTATCCCCTAGGCGGTTCATGAGCAGGAAGTGTTTTTTCTTTGTGTCCGAGACATTTGAACCTGCCACGCACGACCGGCCCGAACAGAAGAAGGAGTTGCACACCAAACAAGGAAACCATCGATCCTAATTCGATTTTAAGAATCTTTTCACTGACATTTGGCAGCCCCAGAAGATCAAATCTTGGCGGGGTCATTACAAGCCAGACGAGCAGCAGACTCAGCAATGAGATGATAAACACAATCCCTGAAAATGCCACCGCCACACGCCACCAGAGGGCGCTGCCGAGGCGCAGACCAATACATATGGGCAGAGCCAGAAATTCTGGGTACAGCAGATCCCGGAAAGTAAGCTCTTGCTGAATGTTCGCCCCCGCCTTAACCGCTCCGTATATCGCTAGCAAAACATAGATCAATATTATGATCGACATTTTAAGTCTGTATTCCAAAGTATGTGTAATCATGAGGATAAATTTATAACGCCACCAAGATCACATTATGATGCACATAGGCGAAAGCCTAGTGTTGCTCTTGTGCGTTTTTTCCCAATATGCGGGGATTAGTTCCATAGTATTATTTATGTGGATGTCTACCAAACATAATGCTGCGCGTATAGGGTAAAGGATTGAATCGCTAGCGACTTCAAATTGCGCTGAGATTTTGCTCGTAGGCCACGATGGGGTGATGTTTCCCAGCGTCTGCTGGGAGGTGGTGCCGAGCATAAAGGGGTTGCCTGGTGGTGAACGCGGCTGTGAATACGCCGCGTTTGATGATCTTTTGAAATCGGGGCAGCTGCGGCTTAGAGGAAATCTGTTGGCACCTGCAGACGGGGTCCATTTGACCTAAAAACGTGAGTCCAAATGGGGAAATCCGCTGCATCCGGCCACCAGAGAG
>JAYVJI010000512.1:0-6943 GCA_043769435.1 Verrucomicrobiota bacterium | reverse complement strand
GTGATCGGCTCGGGACTGGGCCGGCTGTATCCTCCGGAAAATCATGCCCTAGCCGAACGCATCGCCGACGGGCACGGAGCTGTGGTCAGCGAGTTCCCTGTCCTGACAGAACCTGACAAGCAGACTTTTCCTCAGCGGAACCGCATCGTTAGTGGCTGGAGTCAGGGCATCCTAGTCGTGGAAGCCCCGGCGTGGAGTGGTGCCCTCATCACCGCTAACAACGCTGCGGACCAAGGCCGCACGGTCTATGCCATTCCCGGACCGATCGACCGAGCCACCTCCCTAGGCTGCAACAAGCTGATCCAGAATGGAGCGCGGCTGGTCATCGACGGGGCGGATATTCTGGATGATCTCAATGCGCTGCTTCCTGCCGCCGCCTTCAAGCCGGAGACCGGCTCGGAAAGCAGGAACGCGCCGCAAAACCTGAGCGATGAGGAGCAGCTCATTTGGGATGCCCTAGCGGAGGGAGAATGCGGGCTCGATGATATCATGGCCGCCACCGGACTTGGGGCAGCCTCCGTTTCTCCCAAGCTCATGCGCATGGAGTTGAAGCGCCTGGTCAAGCAACTGCCCGGTCAGCGCTACACGCGCACTCAGGTCTGACGGTCACCGGACCATTTTTCGCTCCCGCAGCTTTCGCCCCGCGTCGCCGGTGAAGTTGACCCGGAGCCCTCGGGTAAAAGCGCGGCAATTCTGTTTCCCTAGTCTATTTATTTAGTCTATTGGTTTGATTAGTAGAATGGCCGCTGCTGATGAGTGGATTTTCAATGGTTTCCACTGCAACCTAACTAACCAATGATTTTACTTCCGTAGGCATCTTCGCTCTCCTGGCGCAGCCGCAACTGCCCGCAGGCGGCATCGATATCATGTCCTTTTTCGCGGCGGACTGTGGCTGGGATCCCAGCCCGCTCTAGTGTTGCAGCGAAGGACGTGATGCGTTCTTCGTCCGGTCGTTTCCACTCTAGGCCATCCACGGTGTTGTAGGGAATGAGGTTCACTTTGGCATCAAGCCGGCGCGCCATGCGGACCAGGGCCGCGGCTTCATCCGGGGAGTCATTTACATCTTCGATGAGGATGTATTCGAAGCTGATGCGTTGCTTCCGGTGCTGGCGGAAGTATTCTAGGGCCTCTGTTAGAACAGCTAAGGGATACCGGTTATTCACTGGCATGATCCGGCTGCGCACTTCATCTGTGGCCCCGTGGAGGCTTAGCGCCAGTCGCACGGGTACTTCAAAGGTCGCGAGCTTTTTGATCTGCGGGGCCAGCCCGCTAGTGGAGACGGTGATGCGCCGTGCTCCTATGCCCATACCCCACTCTGCCTGCAAAATCCGGATGGCCCTCGTGACGTTAGTATAATTAGCTAGGGGCTCGCCCATGCCCATGAAGACGACATTATCCACACGGTCCGCGCTGTGCTTTTCCGCCTGCAGCACTTGCTCCACTATCTCGTCGGGCCTGAGGTTTCTGGTGAAGCCGGCCAGACCGCTGGCACAGAACTTACAGTCATAGGCACAGCCCACCTGGCTGCTGACGCACAGCGTGCGGCGGGTGCTCCGGGCACCGTCCATGCCGGGAGTGGCGGGGATGAGCACGCTCTCCACATAGCGGCCATCATGCAGCTTGAAGAGAAATTTTTGAGTGGTGTCCCGTGATCCCTGAACCCGGGCGACCTTCATGGTGTAAAGCGGGTGCCGGGCTGCCAAGCTGGTCCGCAGGGCCTTGCCCAGGGTGGTCATGGATTCCCACGATTCCGCCCGTTTTTCATACACCCATTCCAGGACCTGGCGGGCACGGAATGCCGGTTCGCCTGGCAGGGCGGCGGCGACTTCCTCCGGGAGCAGACCCGTGAGGGCCGGCGCATCGGGCGGAGGGGAAAGCGGGGTGGTCAGGTCAGGAGGCACAGCGGCTACTTGCGGATGCAGTAAAGGGCTGATTCTGAGCGAAGGTAGATGGTGTTGTCATCCACGGCGATGCTGGCTAGGGTGCGCTCGCCCTCTAGCGTGGCCTTACCCAGTAATTTATACTCCCGGCCTGCTGCAAGGATGGCACAGGTGCCGCGCTCATCGAGCACATAGATCCTGCCTTCAGCCAGCACGGGGGAGGCGGAGACGCCGCCGAGGATCCGGTCGCTTTCCCAGAGCTTGTTTCCAGACTTGGCCTCGCGGCAGCAAATGATGCCCGCATCTGTGACCATGTAGAGCAGTCCATTGTCAAAAAGCATGGACGGGGTCAT
Source organism: Verrucomicrobiota bacterium (assembly GCA_043769435.1). Lineage (GTDB taxonomy): Bacteria > Verrucomicrobiota > Verrucomicrobiia > Verrucomicrobiales > V1-33 > JAYVJI01. The sequence continues at coordinate 4,710 of JAYVJI010000512.1, read as the reverse complement.
GGGAGCGTATTTCGACTCTACCCATTTTACGTGGGTGTCCGTCACATCACCGGTTCCAGTAGGGTCGATGGCCAACACTTCCGGGCTGTCGAAAGAAGAGCTGATGTAGACCATCCCGTCACCAAAAACCGGCTTGGGCACGATGCTGTAGCCCTCGTAGCGGGCATGCCAGATTTCCTTGCCGTCATAGGGGTCCAGGGCATTCACGACATCCGCGCCAGGGCTGATGATCTGGGGCTTCCCGTTCACGGTGATGACTCCGGCGGTGCAAAAAGCGAACTTGCTGCGGGCTTCCGTGGCGCGCTTGAAATTCCACGCAATTTCTCCCGTTTTTGTTTTTAGCGCCAGCACGAATTGATGGTCCCGGCCATCACATGAGAAGACCATGCGGTCGCCAACAATAACGGGTGAAGACCCGCCGCCATGCTGGGGCTCATACTTAAACGACCGGTTTTCCCAGACTTTTTTCCCTGCTGTCGTGAAGCAGGCTGAGCCTTGGTGGCCGAAGTGGAGATAGATGCGGCCATCCTGGACGACGGGAGTGGGGCTGGCGTGGCCGTTTTTCTTGTGGAGGCCCTTGGGAGAAGAAGCTGAGGGCTGGGGAAAGACTTCCTCGTTCCAGATCATAGCGCCGGATCTCGCCTCCAGACACATGACCCGTAGGCTGCGGTCTGCGGAGTCATTATCTTCGCCGGATAGCGGCACCGCAGCGGTCAGGTAGATGCACCCGTCGACCACCACGGGGGATGACCAGCCCTTGCCTGGAGGCTCTACCCGCCATGCGATGTTGCTGGTTTTGCTCCACTCGGTGGGCACGTTTTTTGCCGGGGAATGCCCGTCGCCAGCAGGCCCGCGGAACTGGGGCCAGTCGCCGGCCAATGCGTTGGCACAGGCGGCAAAGAAAAAAAGGTGACGGATCATGGGCATTCGGATCGGGAGAATATGAGATAGGAAGGACGGGATATGCAAAAACGAGCGCAGGGAAAACTGCGGCAAAATCAGAATCCTCCCTTTCCTGTGCTTTCCTGCGGGATCAAGACGACAATACCGTCACCCTGAAAACGCAGCACGAGCCGCACCCCCGGGTTCCTTTCCCTTCCATTGTCCACCCATTTACCTCCAATCATCCAACTCATGTTTCAGGTCATATTCAATGAATTAAGCGCAGCCGAAATCAGCCAGCTGGACACCGTGCTCCAGTTGGAGTTGCTCATGGAATTCAAGGTCACCCCGGAAGATCTGAAATCCTTGGATGGCGAGCGTTTTGGGCGGATGGACAGGGAAGGGAAGGCACTCTACCGCTACCGGGCCAAGGGCTACCGTATCTACTTTGAGGTAGTCGATGGCGGGGTGCGCGTCCACCGGGTGCTCCACAAAAATACCTTGGAGGATTTCCTTTTCCGCAATGGCAGCAAGGTGGCGGGCGCCGAAGACGAGGTCCTGGCCAAAAGCAAAAGCTTCTGGAAACTCATCGAGGAAGGGCAACGCTCCCGGCCAGCCTGAGAGCCGGAAATGTAAGCGGCGCGGAGCGCAGAAACATGGGAGTGAAACCCGGGGAGTGTTGCGCTTGCGTCTCCGCCGGGACGCCTCACCCGTGGCAGTTCCTTTTCAGTTCAGGGACATTTTCCATTATCAATGAGCGACTTTATCAAGCACGAGTGCGGTGTGGCCTTCATCAGGCTGCGCAAGCCCCTCCAGTATTACGCCGATAAATACCGCAACCCGCTCTGGGGATTTCAAAAGTTATTCCTCCTCATGGAGAAGCAACACAACCGCGGGCATGACGGTGTGGGCATCGGTGCTACAAAACTGGACATGCCGGTCGGGCTGCCCTACATGTCCCGGGTGCGGTCCGCGCGTCCGGACTCTCTGGGTGCCGTCTTCCGTGCTCAGATGAGCCACTATGATTCCCTAGTCAAGAAGGGCCGCATTCAGCCTGCGGATCTGGAGTCGGTGAAAATGAATTTTGACTACGGCGCAGAGCTGCTCATGGGGCATCTCCGTTATGGCACCAGCGGGGAGTTTACGACCGCCTCCTGTCATCCCTACCTGCGCCGCAGCAACTGGCCCACGCGGTCGCTCATGGTCCTAGGGAATTTCAATATGACCAACACCAGGGAACTGAATCAGATCATGATAGATCGCGGTCAGCACCCGGTTTTTGGCACCGATACCCAGACAGTGCTGGAGGAGATAGGGTTCCACCTTGATGAACTGCACACGGATATTTACCGGCAGCTCAGGGACAGCGGGATGCCCGGAAGGGACATACCGGCCCGGATTTCCGAGCAGCTGGATGTGGCGGAAGTCATCCGGCGCAGCGCTTGCCACTGGGATGGCGGCTATACCATAGCCGGGCAAATCGGCAGCGGCGACGGCTTTATCCTGCGGGACCCGGGCGGCATCCGGCCCTGTTTTCGCTTTGAGAATGAGGAGGTCCTAGCCTTCGCCAGTGAGCGGGTGCCATTGATGACGGTATTTGATGCCGCGCAGGATGCCATTTCAGAAGTGGAGCCAGGCACGGTGGTCGTCATGAAAAGTTCAGGCGCGGTCCACACCACTCGTTTTGCCCCGCCCCGGAAGTTCACGCCCTGCTCGTTTGAGCGCATCTACTTCAGCCGCGGAAACGACCCTGACATTTATCAGGAACGCAAGCGTCTGGGGGCCGCCCTCGTCCCTCGGATCATGAAAGCCATCGACGGCGATCTGGACAGCGCGGTCTGCAGCTTCATCCCTAACACTGCTGAAGTAGCCTACCACGGGATGATGGATGGCCTCCGGCTCTACCGCCGGAAGGAGGTGAAAGCCGCGATACTCGAAGCGTCCACTAACGGAACTCTGACGGAATCGCTGGTGGACAGCCTCATCCTGCGCAACTGGCCCCGGGGCGAAAAAATCGCGCATAAGGACATCAAACTACGGACGTTCATCAGCCAGGAAAGCAGCCGCATCCAGCTCGCCAGCCACGTCTATGATGTCACCTACGGGGAGGTCCAGCCAGGAGACAGCCTCGTAGTGATCGATGACAGTATCGTCCGCGGCACTACTTTGAAGCAGAGCATTCTAAAGATGCTCACCCGGATCAATCCTGGCCGCATTGTGGTAGCCAGCACGGCACCGCAGATCCGTTACCCGGATTGTTACGGCATCGACATGGCCGAGATAGGGAAATTTATCGCCTTTCAGGCAGCTATCGAACTGCTCAAAGCCAGTGGGCGCACTCAAGTCATTGATGCTGCTTATGCGGCAGCCAAGGCAGAGCTGGAGAAGCCCGCCACTGAGCAGCGGAATGCTGTGCAGGATATTTACGCTCCATTCACAGATGACCAGATCGCTTCGAAAATCAGTGAATTTGTCTATCCGGAAAGCGCATGGAAAGGGGAGTTGATGATCCTGTTTCTTCCGGTGGAAAGCCTGCGCGAAGCCATCGCCCCCGAAGCTGGAGACTGGTATTTTACCGGGAACTATCCTACACCGGGCGGCACGGAAATCTGTAACCGGTCGCTGGTGCATTTCGTGGAGCAGCGCACCGGACGGGCCTATAGCTAGCGCTCCTCTTAACGCCCGGTAGAGTTGTCCCTGCGCTCAGGCAAATAGTTCCCGCACAGCTTTTCCTTTACCATCCAGCGTCACATAGAACGGGCGCCCCTCAATGTCGTATGCCGTGGTTGGACTGATGCCCATGGCCGTCATGATGGTGGCATGGAGGTCCGGTATGCTCACAGGATTCTTCACTGCGATGAGTGGACGTTCATCGGCCGTCTGGCCATATACGAATCCCTTTTTCATCCCGCCGCCGAACATGACCACGCTGGTGCCGCCCGTGAAGTGTCGGTGCAACCCATAGTGCTTTTCCGTTTCTAGGGTGTCGCCTTTAACAGTCGCCTGATCAGTGGCTTTGGAATTGGGCACGCCTTCGATCATCGCGTCGCGGCTGAACTCACTGGCGATAACAATCAGCGTGCGGTTCAACATGCCCTTAGCCTCCAGATCGAGCACCAGTTGGGCGATGGCGCGGTCCATCTCACCATGCATCCGGGCGACAGTGCTGTGGCCGTCTGCATGGGTGTCCCAATGGATGAAGGGGATGTATTCCGTGGTGACTTCCACATAGCGAGCCCCGCTTTCCACCAGCCGCCGGGCCAGTAGGCAGCCCTGCCCAAACCGGCTCTCCCCATAGGCCTCGCGGGAATCTTTTGGCTCCAGAGAAATATCAAAGGCCGCCCGCTCCGGTGCGCTCAGGAGCCGGTGAGCACTCTCCATCGACCGCAGCAAGGACTGAACCTGGTAGTCACTCATCGCGTCCCTGGATGGCCGTTGATCCAGGAGTTTTTGATAGAGCGCGCGGCGGTTCACAAAGCGTCCCGCGTCCATGCCCTTGGGCGGTCTCACGGCAGCAGCCGCATCCGCAGGCTCAGGGAGGTTCATCGGGCCGAACTCCGGGCCGAAAAAGCCTGCTGTGGTGAAGGCCTTCAACTCCTCACTCTCGCCGTGCCCCTCCAGTTTCTGCCCGATATTGATGAAAGCAGGCATGACCGGATTACGGGGGCCGAGGACCTTGCTCATCCAGGCGCCGATGTGCGGTGCTGCCACGGTCTGGGGCGGAACGTAGCCGGTGTGCCAGTGGTATTGATGGCGTGAATGCAGGATGCTGCCCAGATCAGGCTGCACTGCAGAGCGGATCAGTGCGGCCCGGTCCATCACCCTCGC
>JAYVJI010000511.1:0-14680 GCA_043769435.1 Verrucomicrobiota bacterium | reverse complement strand
TGATCAACCGGAACAATCGCCTGCGTAATTTGCTCATGCTAAAGACGCCGGACGTCATCATCCGGAACGAAAAACGTATGCTTCAGGAGGCAGTGGACGCCTTGTTTGACAATGGCCGCCACGGCCGTGCCGTGACAGGTGCCGGGAACCGTCCGCTGAAGTCGCTCTCCGACATGCTGAAGGGCAAAGGCGGACGCTTCCGTCAAAACCTGCTGGGCAAGCGCGTAGATTACTCCGGACGTTCTGTTATCGTCATCGGGCCTGAGTTGAAGCTCAACCAATGCGGTCTTCCCAAGAAGATGGCCTTGGTGTTGTTTGAACCATTCATCATCCGCCGACTCAAGGAACTGGGTCACGTGCACACGGTGCGCAGTGCCAAGAAGATGATCGAGCGCCGGACGCCAGAAGTGTGGGATATTCTAGAAGAAGTGACCAAGGGCCACCCGGTGCTGCTTAACCGTGCGCCGACCCTCCACCGCTTGTCGATTCAGGCTTTTGAGCCCGTATTGATCGAAGGGGAAGCTATCCGGATTCACCCCCTCGTTTGTACCGCCTACAATGCTGACTTTGACGGTGACCAGATGGCCGTGCACGTCCCGCTTTCCGTGGAAGCCCAGATGGAAGCCCGCCTGCTGATGCTGGCTCCGAATAACATCTTTTCCCCTTCCAGCGGCAAGCCGGTCACGACCCCCTCCCAGGACATCACGCTCGGTGCCTACTTCCTGACCCATACCCGCGTGCTGCCTCCGCAGAAAGGCAAGGAGGAGCCGCGCAAGGCCATGTTCGCTGATCAGGGCGAAGTAGAGTTTGCCATCACAGAGGGCGACCTCGATCTGCACCTGCCCATCCTGTTCCAAAATCCTGACCGTGGTAAAAACACCATCTTTGGTGACCACACCAGCAGCGTGATCGAGACCACCCCGGGCCGGGTCCGCTTCAATGAAATCTGGCCGTCCTCCCTCGGATTTGTGAACAAGACCGTGGGCAAGAAGCAGCTCTCCGACGTTATCTGGCGTTGCTGGCAGGCCAGCGGACATGAGGAAACAGTGCGGGCACTGGACCGGCTGAAAGAGATGGGCTTCAAGGCCGCCACCTTCTCTGGTTGTTCCATCGGCATCACCGACATGGTCATTCCGCCTGAGAAGAAGCAGGAGCTGGACAAGGCCTACGAGAAGCTGGAAGAGATCGACAAGCAGCACCGCCGTGGTATCATCACCGAGCGGGAGCGCTATAACATGATCATCGACATCTGGACCCAAGCCGGTGACCACATTCAGCAGGCGCTTTTCCGCACGCTCGAATTCAATGACGGAAAGAAAAACGCGAACCCGCTGTTCATGATGGTAGACTCCGGTGCACGGGGCAACAAACAACAGATCAAGCAGCTGGGCGGAATGCGTGGATTGATGGCCAAGCCAGACGGTGCCATCATCGAACGCCCGATCACAGCTAACTTCCGTGAAGGGCTGAGCGTTCTGGAATACTTCATCTCCACTCACGGTGCCCGGAAGGGACTCTCCGACACGGCCCTGAAGACCGCTGACTCCGGTTACATGACCCGGAAGCTCGTGGACGTCTCCCAAGATGTTATTGTTTACGAGGAAGACTGCGGCACCAACAACGGCATCGTCGTTCGATCCATGTATGAGGGTGATGAAGAAGTGGTCGACCTGAAGACGCGTATCTATGGCCGGGCCTCCTGCGACACCGTGCGGGATCCCGTCACCATGGAGAACATCGTCACGACCAACGACGTGATCACCGAGAAGCAGGCCGAGGCCCTCAACCGCATCGGTGTGGAACAACTGAAGATCCGCTCCGTCCTCACCTGCGAGAGCAAGCGCGGGTGCTGTGTCCTATGCTATGGCCTGCACCTCGGCACTGGGGCTACGGTTAATATCGGTGAGGCTGTAGGCATTATCGCCGCTCAGTCCATCGGCGAACCCGGAACCCAGCTCACGATGCGTACGTTCCACATGGGCGGCGCCGCCAGCGGTTCCTTCAAGCAGCCTATCATCAACGTCAAGAATGGCGGAACGATCCGCTACAACGATCTCCGTTCTGTAAAAACCACGGATGGCACCCATGTCGTGCTGACTAAAAACGGCACGGTTTCCGTGCACGCTCCCGATGGCCGGGAACTGGAATCCCACAAAATGGTGATCGGTTCCGTGATTTACAAGGCTGAGGGGGAAGTCATCAAGAAGGGTGAAAAGCTGGTGACTTGGGAGCAACACGCAGTTCCCGTTATCACCGAGCGCGCAGGCATCATCGACTTCCGCGACATGATCGCCGGCATCACCCTCGGTAAGAGCGGTGAGAAGGGCAGCGAACAGCAAATCGTGCTGGAGCACAAAGAGGACCTGCACCCGCAGATTCTCGTGGTGGATGCCAAGACCAAGGAATTGCTGGCCCAGTATGCTATTCCTGCCGGGGCGTTTATCTCGGTCAAGAAGGGCGACAAAATCGAGGCCGGCACTACCCTGGCCAAGACGCCGCGGAAGATGAGCAAGGCGAAGGACATCACCGGTGGTCTGCCCCGGGTGGCCGAGTTGTTCGAAGCCAGAAAGCCAAAAGACCACGCCGAAATCGCCAAAATCGATGGCGTTGTCAGCATTGGCGGCATGGTTCGCGGAAAGCGGAAAGTCATCGTCACCGACCAGGAGACTCTGGAGGAAGAAGAGCACCTCATAGGACGGGGCAAGCATGTCCTCGTATTCGAAGGGGACTCCGTGAAGAAGGGCGACCAGCTCACGGACGGACCAGTGGTGCCTCACGACCTCCTCGAAATTCTTGGGCCGCACGTGCTCCAAGAACACCTCGTGAATGAAGTGCAGGAAGTCTACCGCGCTCAAGGCGTGGAAATCAATGACAAGCACATCGAGATCATCATCCGCCAGATGCTTAGGAAGGTCAAAATCACCGATCCCGGCGACACCGAATTTCTCTGGGGAGACCAAGTGGAAAGGGTAGACTTTGAAGCCCAAAACGTGCTCATCACCGAGCAGGGAGGTAAGGCTGCGGAAGCGGAGCCAGTCCTCTTGGGCATCACCAAGGCCAGCTTGGAAACAGACTCCTTTATCTCTGCGGCTTCCTTCCAGGACACCACACGGGTACTTACAGACGCCGCCACACTCGGCAAATCCGACTGGCTGCGCGGATTTAAGGAGAACGTCATCATGGGCCACCTGATCCCTGCCGGCACTGGCTTCATGATCCATCGCGACATGCAAATCCATGAGGCTCCCAATGCCAGCAAATCCGATGGACTCGAGGCGCTTGAGGCAGAGGCCGATGGTTTCCTCGACGCCATGTAACCATCAGCCGCAAAAGCACGGTTCCCAGTAGACCAGCACGGTGGTCGTAGGCACACGCACACAGGCGGGCACACCGCTGCCGCATCCTATGCGGCCGAATACACTTCATACAGACGATGCAAATATGCAGATATGCAGATATGCAGATATGCAGATGCGCCGAAGCAACAATTTACTTGACAGGGCTCGCAGCGGGGTTTACGCGGTAGCCGTGCTTTTCTTTCACGCCGTTCCTCAATCAAAGTTCTCGCCTTGCCCTTTGGGCATTGAGTTGGGGCTGGCAAAAGACCCATTGGTTAAGTATATTTCTTGAAATTATGGAAATATCGCTTACTTTTTACCTGGTGAGCGTTTTTCTCACCAGTTTGTCGGCTCGTGTAAAACACGGGACTCCACTTTCTTCCTTCCAACATTTCTAGACAACCACAACTTCAACTCTGGCTTATGAGGACCAGCTCATCGGCCGGTATACCAACTACAAAATGACTCAGGAGCAATTCTTAATATACGTTCTCAACCGGCACGGGGAAGACGTCCGAACGGAGTGCACTAAAATGCTTGAGCATGGCACCGAGTTAACCTACGAAGAAGTGCTGAGTGTTGCCAGGATGGTCGTGCGCGCCCGAGGGGACTCCCCTCAAATGGCGGCGGCCACCATGACATAGGTCATCGTTCCGGATTGCGGAAGTCGCTGGCTGGGCAAGACAATTGTCAGAAACCAGCAGCATTGGCAGCATTGGCGTTGCGAGCGCCCCGTCGTGGCCGGGGTTCTTGCCCTACATCGACAGGCCGTTTGCCCACTCCTACCATGGTGGCGGGCCGTCCGTTGGTGAATGGCTGTCATCGCCCCCTTCCTAGCACTCCTGAGGGGCTTTAATCGATTTCATCCCTCAATCCATTCAGCCGCCAAGCTCGGCGCACGTCTGCTCCGGATTGTCGATAAAGCGCATGAATTGAATTATTTAATCTCTTGCCGTTGGCCTAATGGTCTTTTTAGGATGAGGTGAAACCCCGCCGGGTAGATTCGCAATCATGTCACTAAACTCGATCAATTACGCTACCGCAAACCAGCAAATAGGAGAGGTAGCCCTAACTTCACTTAATCGTTTGCTGGAGGAGGTCTATCCAGACGGTGAACTAGCGGCCAATGATAGCTGGCGTTGGGCTTTGGCCCCGTCTATCATCATCCGGGGAGAGATGGAAATGTATGGGGCCTCCCACCCTCGCTTCGGGATTAGGCTCCATCCCTTTGTGGAAAGCATAAAAGGGTTTTTCAACTTGCGACGTATTGAAGAAACCGCCACCCAGTTTGCCGGGGTAGGCTGGAGTCCTACAACGGAGGAGCTGGCGCTTTTGGCAAAGGCTGAACTCACCTACAATGGTGGCCGACCACCGGCAGAAACCTACCAATCCTCTTCTTGTGTGGCTGATGCGCTGCTGCCTGTGCCGGGGCACCTGCAAAGGTATGAATTAATTCTCAGCAAGCAAGATCTGTCATTGGGCTATGCGGAAACTACCACCCCGCACAATAGCACTGCCAGACTGCCTAACTTCGCAGACCCGGCTGGATTCGCAGGCTCCCCCTACCTGCATCACATTAGGTTTTTGGGGGCTGGCATGTGCGCTGAGGCCGCCTGCTTCATGGCTGCCGCTACACATGTCACCGGAAAGAACCGTCTGCATAGCCTGCCAGAGATTTCCATGATTGGCCGCGGGGAAGCAAATGCCCCCGAAAGCGGTCCGCTCGTGGCCCACGAGATGGGAGGACTCACTAACACGCAGATGGTGACGTACTTCGACAAAGCCGGGACTGGACCCTGTGCTCAGGTGCACGAGCAGGACGATACCGCGAAGCTAATCTGGAAAGAGTATTCAGCTACACTGGGAGTCAGCAAGGAATTTGTTACCCTCGCCCTGCCGCTGCGACGCTACCTGCTGGCGGGTATTCCGGTGATACTGACAGTTGACTTCGGAAGGATGCACCAGAGCAGCACCACCGACCCCGGCATTCCAAACTTGCCTGCAACCAAGATTTACAACTCTGCCGAACCTAGGTCCGGCAACCTGCGCCATGCAGTGCTAGCTGTTGGGGTTGCTTCAACCAATCCTGAACAATTCATCATCCACGATCCTGCGAGGCGCCCCTTTGTCGAGCTAACGATGGACACCTTGAGCAAAATTCAACCTTACCTTCCCGACGGAATTAACACGGAATTGCCAGGCATGATTCCAGTCCTGCCAGGGCTCGCAAAATGGATGCTGGCAAACCGAGTGATGGATAATAAGGAAAGAGCAGAATACGATTCTATCTGCGGGCAAGTCAAGGCGGGGCAGTTGACACAAACGGCGGCTGATAAAAAAGAAGCCCAGATATCGAAAAAACTCAGTGAGTTCAACCTGCTGGAATTGATTGACGAGTTGAAGGATCGCTTCGTGCTTACCGGGCCCAATAACTTACGTATAACGAGAAGCACGCACGTTGATTTAATGCACGAATCCACCAGTTTGAGGTTTGTGGACCACACTCTCCTGGAATCAGAGATTAATAAAATGTTTGCCCGAGCGGGAATCAAGCAAAATGTTCCTGAGTCTTGGGCCACATTAATCGCAAGAGACCTGACGTGGGCATGGGTTGCCTTAATTCCTGATGGCGACGACTGGCAACTTTATATGTTTGATGCCCAGGCCGAATCGCGCGCCTGCCTGCTCAAGGCTATGGCGGTCATTGGAGCGGAGAGTATCAATTTGTATGTATGCGGTCCTGGAACTACTGAAGGATTGATCACCGAAGTGCCTCTGCTGAAGCCCACCGCTCCTGCCCCTGACAGAATGCAGAATACGGCCCTCGAAGGCGGGCTTGAAAACCGAAATAAGCCTGACCTCGCGTTGATGACATCCTGCGTAGCGAGTGGCGGCAATATTGCTGAAGCGCTGAAAGCGTCTGAAGGCATTCAGGGGATTGACCTGTATTGTTTCATGAGAGAGCATCTGAAGTCCCTGTTGCCCGTTGGAGTGGAAAGTAACGGTTCCGTGCTCACAACACTATCGAGGTTTTGGGACGAAAGAATTTACGATCCCGTGGCCCTAGCTGAAAAAATTCATTCTGAATGCCGTGGCAAGGCAATTTTAGCGCTGAGTTCTTACTTGCCGGAAGTGGCCAGCGCCGACGATACCCTGCGAGGCAGTGCATCAAATTCGGTTGCCTATCTGCTATGTCTTGGCGCTGAGCTGAAGAGGCGGAACCATCCAGTGAAGGCGTTGGAACTAGTCTGCGGCACAACGATAGAAAAGGTGCTCCCTGTTAAAAACAGTCAAGGGGCTGAGTTGTTTGCCGCAATTGAGCGCCAACGAAAGAGCTGTATCCAGCGCATATTGGCGTGCATCAGATTAGGAATTCAATCCGCACAGAATCGTAACAATTCCAGACCTGATTTACCTGATTTGACTATTCCTCCCATTGCTCTGGAAAAAGAACCGGGCAATTTTTTCATCCTCAACAGCCAGGATGCGATCCGCGAACTGTTGAAGCAAATTGACAGTGATGCACTGCTCAAGAGGCATGTAGGATTGAACCTCGACGTGCCCCACTGGGGGCTGTTGTGCGAATCCGGCATGGGGGAATTTGCGCAGGGTGCGGACATTCTAAAACGGATCGTGCATGTCCACTGGTCAGACCACTTTAGCGGCCACCTCAGTGACCTGCCGATCGGATTTGTCCGCCCTTGGAATGATGTTCAGTGGAGGCCGTGGATCGGGCTTGTCACGAGTCTGGTGAGCCCTGCCCAAAGGACAATCAGGCATAATGAGGGACTGCCGATTTTCAGCGGTGTCGTGTCCCTAGAACTGGAAGCGGCCAGAACTAAGGATGATCTAGCCCGTGCAGTAGAAGGTGGCAAAAGGCTCCTAGGCTGAGCCAGCCTACGCATCGCGGCAGTCCAGCGAGCCGCCTTCGCACTGGAATCGGCGCAGCGCCTGGCTAACTCACTAAACTAAACTAAACGACTCCACCGTCTCGATCGAAGCGGCGGCGGCAAAAGCAGTGATCCCTCGTCCGCGTCCGGGTGGAATACGAGGAACCGCCAGAGTAAGCCGGGGGCAGTTCAGGCAGTGGAGAGCAACGGATCCGGATCCGGATCCGGATCCGGACTCAGCCAGATCGCGCGCCTGAGATGTGCCTCATAGGCACTTCATCTCCCATTTCGGACCTGCGGCGGGGCTGAGCTGGGCGGGGCAGCGGCTTGTGGTCAAGGATTCACGTAGGCTTCCACAGCGTCGCAGGTGCATGCGAGATTTTTGTCGCCGTAGACGTTGTCCACCCGTCCGACTGGTGGCCAGTATTTGTGGCGGCGGGATGCGGTGTCGGGGAAGGCAGCGGCCTCGCGGGAATAAGGGCGCTTCCATTCACCCGTGAGGAGGCAGGCGGCGGTGTGCGGGGCGTGCTTCAAGACGTTGCTATCCCGGTCCGCGCTGCCATTCTGTATAGCCGTGATCTCGCCGTGGATGCTGATCATGGCATCACAGAAGCGGTCGAGTTCGCTGCGGGTTTCGCTTTCTGTCGGCTCTATCATCAGCGTGCCCGCCACCGGCCAGCTCATGGTCGGTGCATGATACCCGTAGTCGATCAAGCGCTTGGCCACGTCCTCCACGCTGATGCCGGCGTCCTTGAACGGGCGGACGTCGATGATGCACTCGTGGGCGACGAGTCCGCTGCGGCCCTTATACAGGACGGGGAAGCAGGGGTCGAGCCTGCTGGCTATGTAGTTGGCATTCAGAATGGCGAGCCGTGTGGCATCCGTTAGTCCAGCAGTTCCCATCATGCGGATATACATCCAAGGGATCACATTGATGCTGGCACTGCCGTGCGGGGCACTGACGACCGGGCCCACTATGCCCCGCCCGGGGATGAAGGGAGCGAGGTGCGCGGCCACACAGACGGGGCCCACGCCGGGGCCGCCGCCGCCATGCGGAATGCAAAAAGTCTTGTGGAGATTGAGGTGGCAGACGTCCGCCCCTATCCGGCCCGGGCTGGTCAGTCCGACCTGGGCATTCATGTTAGCGCCGTCCATGTAAACCTGGCCGCCATAGAGGTGGATGATGCGGCAGATCTCTGTGATGGTTTCCTCAAACACACCGTGCGTGCTGGGATAAGTGATCATGAGGGCGGCGAGGGCGGCTGAGTTTTCCGCCGCCCGCAGCCGCAGATCTTCCACGTCGATATTCCCCGAGGCGTCACACTTCACGGCGACGACCTTCATGCCGGCCATGACTGCGCTGGCGGGGTTGGTGCCGTGAGCGCTAACAGGAATGAGGCAGATGTCCCGCCCGGAGTCACCGCGGCTGCGGTGCCAGGCGCGGATGGCCAGCAGGCCGGCGTATTCCCCTTGGCTCCCGGCATTGGGGGCCACACTGGTGGCGGCGAATCCCGTGATGACGCTCAGCCATGACTCCAGCTGGGTGATCATTTTGGTATAACCAGCCATCTGTTCCACCGGGGCGAGCGGATGCATGGTGGAAATCTCCGGCCATGACAGGGGCAGCATCACGGAAGTGGCATTGAGCTTCATGGTGCAGGAGCCCAGCGGGATCATGCTGTCGCACAGGGTCAGGTCCCGTGCCGCCAGCCTGTGGATGTAGCGCAGCATCTCATGCTCCGTGTGGCAGGTGCGGAAAATCTCCTGATGGAGGAAAGCGCTGGTCCTGGCTAGGGCCGCCGGGATGCCCGTCACGGCATCCGCCACCTTGCCGGAAAAGAGCGCGGCCAGCGCCGTGATGTCTGCGGCGGTGGTGCATTCATCACAGGAAATACCGACATGATCGGCATCGATGACGCGGAGGTTATAGCCTGCCGCCGCCTTGTGAATGGCTGCCGCGCGGCTAGGCACGCTTATGGTCAGGGTATCAAAGAACGAGTCATTGACCACTTCGGTGCCGGCATTTTTCAACGCTCCAGCCAGCAGGCAGGCATGGCGGTGAATGCGTCCTGCGATGGTGCGCAGGCCAGCCGCTCCATGCCACACCGCATACATGCCGGCCATCACGGCCAGCAGCACTTGAGCGGTGCAGATATTGCTGGTGGCCTTATCCCGGCGGATGTGCTGCTCCCGCGTCTGCAGGCTCAGCCGCATGGCCGGATGTCCGTGAGAGTCCACGCTGACACCGATGAGACGGCCCGGCAGGCGGCGCTTCAGTTCATCTTTCACCGCCATGCAGGCAGCGTGCGGCCCGCCGCCGCCCATGGGCACGCCAAAGCGCTGAGTCGAACCCACGGCGATGTCCGCCCCCCATTCCCCCGGCGGCCGCAGCAGCGCCAGGCTCAGCATATCCACGGCAGCGATGAGCAGCCCGCCCTGCGCGTGGACTGCAGCGGCCAGCCCACTGAAATCATGCACCGCGCCCGAAGCATCAGGATACTGGACCAAGGCGGCACAGACAGCCCCTTCCTCCGTCACCGACACCGTGCGCCAGTCACCCACCCTAACAGTCACCCCCATGGCCTCCATCCGGGTGCGCACCACAGCTATGGTCTGCGGCAGACACTGGGAATCCACAAAAACCGTGCGGCTTTTGCTCGTGCCCAGCGCTATGGTTATGGCCTCTGCCGCCGCCGTGCCCTCATCTAGCAGAGAAGCATTCGCCACATCCAGACCAGTCAGTTCGGTGACCATCGTCTGGTAGTTCAGCAACGCCTCCAGCCGCCCCTGACTGATCTCCGCCTGATAGGGCGTGTAGGCCGTGTACCATGCAGGGTTTTCCATGATGTTACGTAGGATCACTGGCGGAGTTATGGTGCCGTGATAGCCTTGGCCGATGAATGATTTCGCCACCGTATTCCCGCTCAGCAATCGTCGCAATTCCGCCAGCGTCTCCACCTCTCCCAGCGGCTCCGGCAAGTCCATGGCGTGCTCCGTCCGGATGCCGGCCGGCACAGTAGCTTCTATGAGGGCATCCAGCGAGGGGAAACCGCACGCCTGGGCCATGCTGGCGATGACTTCGGGGTCTGCGCCCTGGTGCCGGGCGGCGTAGTTGGTAGCGCTCATGAGGAATGAATTGTTGGGTAATGAGGAAACCACAGACCCTGTGTCCCGCGCGCCGGTCGTAAAGTGCAAATCAGTGCCAGACGGATACGATTCAATGCAGTAACGGGCTTTTTCACCTGGAATCAGCGCGGGCATTGTGTGTGGATGACTAGAAGCGCGCCACAGAACCGGCCCGGGCTGGCGCGGCCATCCGGGGTGCCAGTGGTGGCTGCGGTGGTATGCGGGACGCAGCCAAAAATAAACATCCAATTCTGCTGGTCTATTGCCCGCTTTCCTTCGTTCCGGTTCGGTCACAGATCACTGCGGATATGCGCGTTGCCCGCATTTGCTGGTGGAAAAATAGCGGGCTGTCTCCCCTGTGCCCGGTTCACCGTGCCTCGGAAGGCAGAAAAAATCCTGCCCAATACGTGGCCGTTTATTTCTGGCTGAGTCCTTGAGGCTGGAGACACATTCGACGCATTAGCGTGCATTGTTTTTCTTGTATCCTCCCTCAACCCAGCAATCGTAGCCACCTATGATATTCCGTCGCTTGTTTGTCCTGAGTGCGCTGGCGCTCCCTTTATTCTTCACTGCTTATGCCGATGACAATTCCGCTGATGCCAAACCGGCTCCTGCCACCGTCCTTTTCAATGGCACTGACCTGACCGGATGGAAACCCGGCAAGGAGCCTAACATCCACTGGAAGGTCGCCGACGGAATCCTAACAGGGGAAAATGATCCCGAAAAGAAAGGTTCCATGCTGTATACTGTGAAGAGCTATGCTAACTTCGAGTTTGAGGCTGAAGCCAGATGGAATGGGGAAATCGACAGCGGATTCATGATGAGGAAGCCTGAGTTGCAATTACAAATCGGGGTGTCCCGTAGCCTCAAGAAAGACATGACCGGCTCATTTTATGTGGGAAATTACCCCGAGGAGGGACAGGCCAAAGAAGCTGCTAAAGTGATCAAAACGGGTGATTGGAATCAATTCAAGTTAAAGATGTCCGGGGATACCTGCACTGTCTGGATCAATGGCACTGAGGTTTCTCGTTTCACCGACAAAAAGTACGCGGCACCGGGGCCTATCGGGCTGCAGATTCATCCCGGGCTGGCGATGAAGGTGGAGTTCCGGGCCATCAAGATCAAGGAACTGGAGTAGCGCTCCGTGGGCTGGTTCTGTGCGTTCTGCTAGGCACGCCGGATAGGTGACACACTTGCCCGCTCAGCCCCGTGCGGTTCCTTGAAAGTATCAATTGTCCGCAGCAGGATTCCGCGCATTCCTGAGTCCATGCTTCGCAAAACCAAGATCATAGCCACCGTCGGTCCAGCCACTCAGTCCAGTGAGGTGCTGGACGCGCTCATCCGCGCCGGGGTTAATGTTTTTCGCCTGAATATGAGCCACGCCTCCGGCCCATGGTGCCGGGAAGTAGCGGGCCGTATCCGGGAGCGGGCTGCGGCGCAGGCGGTCGAAGTGGCGCTGCTCATGGACATGCGCGGGCCGACTATCCGGACCGGAGATGTGGCCACCACTTATGATCTGAAGCCCGGAGACACCGTAGAATTCAACCTTTCCGGCGTCGCCCCCATTCATCCTATCAATACTACGGTCAACTATCCCGGGCTCTACGCTGACCTGAAGCCGGGCGATACCGTGCTGGTCGATAATGGTCTGCTGCAGATGAAGGTGGTCAGTTGTGAGCCCGCGCGGGTGGTTTGCACGGCCATCAATGGCGGGCCCATGGGCAGCCGTCGGCACATCAATCTCCCCGGCGTCAGAGTGAATCTTCCCCCGCTCACAGACAAGGATTTCATCGACATCGATCTCGCAGTGGACATCGGCTGTGACTGGGTGGCGATGAGCTTTGTGCGGGATGCCTCTCACATTCACCTGCTCCGCCGGGAGCTGACCTCGCGGGGCAGCAGTGCTAGGATCATGGCCAAGATAGAGGACCAGCAGGCCGTGGCTCATCTTGAGGAAATCACCGGAGCCAGCGATGCCGTCATGGTAGCCCGGGGCGATCTGGGCATTGAAGTTCATCTTGAGGAATTGCCGGTGATTCAACGTCGGATCGTCAGCCGTTGTGTCCATCGCGGCGTGCCCGTGGTCGTGGCGACGCACATGCTGGAGAGCATGATCACAAATCCCGTGCCTACCCGCGCAGAAGTGACTGATGTGGCCAATGCGGTATTTGAGGAGGCGGATGCGATCATGCTCAGCGGCGAGACCAGCACCGGTGCATGGCCAGTGGAGTGCATCGACATCATGCACCGCATCGCCTCCAGAGTGGAAGAGAATGACCACGTGCCCAGTCCCGCGCGGTATTCTGTGCCGTCGAACGACAAGCAACGGCTGGTGAAAGCTGCGGTCGATCTGGCAGACAGCATAGCGGGAGCGGTCCTTGTCGTCTTTACCCTGCGTGGGGTGCTGGCCCGCTATACAGCTGCTTTCCGCCCGCAGAAGGCGCACGCCTTCGCTGTCTGTCCCTCTCCGGCAGTGGCTAGGCCATTGGTGCTCCACCGGGGCATCACGCCTTTTGTTATGGACTTTGATTCTGCTGACCGGCGGGAATCCATCACCAGGGCCACGGGGTATCTGCTGAAGAAGCGGCTCATCTCGTCCGGCACTACCATGGTCATCATCAGTGATGTCCTAGATGCGGCATCACCCATGGATTCCATTTCCGTTCAGAAAGCCTGAGCACCGGAGATGCAGGCTGATGCGGAAGTGGAGGCCGGTGACAATGTGAGGGTGTGGCCGGGCTGGTGTGGGATGCGCCAGAGAAAAAGTGAACTTCCGGCTGCCGCAGCGGGAATCCCGTTTTACGGAAGCACATGGTTGAAACCGGCAGACGAAATCTACTCAAAGTGACAGGCGCATCACCCCACGGGCTATACCTCGGAGGGGGGCGGCTGGGTGATATTCTGCTGCCAAATAAATACGTTCGGCCCGGTATGCGTGAGGGCGATGTCCTGGATGTTTTCGTTTACATGGACTCGGAGGACCGTCCCGTGGCCACCACGCTGCAACCCCTGGCCATGGCCGGGCAATTCGCAGGACTGGAAGTGGCAGCATGGATTCCTAACATGGGAGCATTTCTCCGCTGGGGGCTGGAAAAGGATCTGCTGCTGCCGCTCCGCGAGCAGTCAGGTCATGTGGAGCCGGGAGATATCGTAGTGGTCTTCATACAGGTGGACCAGCGCAGCGGCAGACTCGTCGCGAGCATGCGGCTGGACCGTCATCTGGATCTCGCGCCTCCCCGTTATAATGAAGGCGAATGCGTGGAGCTGGTGATCGCAGGAGAAACGCCCTTGGGCTATAAAGCCATCGTGAATAATGCCCATTGGGGGTTGTTGTATGCGGGCGAGGTAGGCTGCGCTCTCACGCATGGGCAGCGGCTTCCTGGCTATGTGAAAGCGGTGCGCCAGGACCGGAAGCTGGATCTCAGTCTTGACCCCGCTGGCTACAGCCGGGTAAAGCCGCTGGCAGAATTGATCATGGAAAAACTGGAAGCTAGCGGAGGAAAGCTGCCCGTGGATGACAAGTCCTCTCCGGAGCGGATCCGCGAACTTTTCGGAGCCAGCAAAAAGGCGTTCAAGCAAGCGCTGGGCGCACTCTACCGGGACCGGCGGATCGCTTTCAGCCCGCCAGGCATCCGGCAAGTGTAGTCGCTTTCGGAACTGGGGCGGCGGCCGGCCGCCTTGATCCGGAAACAATGGATTATATTTCACATCAGAAGTATTGCCAGAGGCAGGCCGCCTCTGTATAATACTTGGAGATATTGTTCCGGAGCATCCGCCCGTGGATGGATCACCGCTTCCTATGTTATTTTTCAGCGCTCAGCACTCTGCCGCCCTCCTGCCGTGCCTTTTTTTCCTGTCAACTGGTCCCGCTCTATCGGCGCCTGTGATCAATGAAATCATGTATCGGCCCGGTATCGGCTATCCGGAAAACACCGCGAAGGAATGGGTGGAAATCATGAACCCTGACGCAAGTGCAGTGGATGTGAGTGGGTGGGCATTCACTAATGGCATAGCCTATACGTTCCGTGCCGGCACCACGATACCGGCCGGCGGCTTGGTGGTGGTGGCAGCCACGCCTGCCATGGTGCAAACGGACTTTGGTATTTCCGGAGTGCTCGGGCCATGGCTGGCTGGAGGCGCGCTTTCCAACAGTGGCGAAAAGCTAACACTTTCCAGGCCAGGCGCCAGCCCGGGGACATGGATCAAGGTGGATGAAGTCAGCTATGCGGCAGAGGGCGACTGGGCGGTACGGACCCGGGAAACCACATACAATGGCTGGGAATGGCGGACGCCAGCCGCTATCTGCGGCAAATCACTGGAATGCCG
>JAYVJI010000510.1:0-3636 GCA_043769435.1 Verrucomicrobiota bacterium | reverse complement strand
GCGGCGGGGTCATCGATGTTGAGGCGCTTGCTGTGGAGGTTTTGCGTGAGCACGGCAAAGTCCGCCTCCGGGTTTTCCCCGCGCAGGGAGAGCTTCAGGTTTCCCTTTCCCTGGCCGCTGCCGTGACAGGCACCCATGTTGCAGCCATTCTTGCTGAAGATGGGCATGACGTCATGCACAAACCCCGGCGCGGCGGTGGCGCTGTGCAGCAGTGAAAGAAATGTTAGGAAACGGAACATGGCAGTTTATTTATTGTAGCTGAATACGCGGGGTACCCGGCGTCCCTCGACCCGCGTGCGCGGTAGAGTTACCGGGTTTTGGCAGCGTAAAACCCGGGTGGACTTCCCGCTGACCTGTGCCACCTTGCAGGATTCACGCCATGGGAAATCAACTCAACAGCCCAAATGACACCGATGACTGGTATGCCTGCCCGTCATGCGGTGCGGAGGTGCGCGTGGGTTCTGCGGGCTGCCGCCAGTGCCTCATGGATGTGAAGGACGAATGGGCGCATGAGGACTATCTGGACGGGGTGGACCTGCCGGACGCTGCGGACGGGTTTGAGTATGAGTATCTCACCGCGAGGGCTGGGCTGGCCAGCAAAGTCAAGCCTCCGCACTTGAAATGGATCTGGTGGATCACGGGCGTGATCCTTGTGATCCTGATCGCAGTAAACCTAGTCGCTTCCTTTATTTGAAATGCGATTGCATGTCCTCAAGACTCATAAACTCTTTATCGGTGGCAAATTCCCCCGGTCAGAAAGTGGACGCGTGCTGCCTGTGATCAGTGAGACCGGAACGCATTTGGCTAACATTTCCCATGCCTCCCGAAAAGATGTCAGGGATGCCGTCACCGCTGCCAGAAAAGGAGCGGATGCCTGGAAAGGCGCCACGGCTTACCTCCGCAGCCAAATCATTTACCGCTTGGCAGAGATGCTGGAATCCCGAGCGGGCGACATGGCGGCGGAGATATCCGCAGCAACAGGTGCCCGGCCTGCTGCTGCCGCTGCTGAAGTTTCTGCTGCCGTGGACCGGCTCGTGCATCTGGCGGGCTGGCCAGATAAACTGACGCAGGTATTCGGCAGCGTGAATCCGGTGGCTGCGCCGTTCTTTAATTTCAGCACCCTTGAGCCGACGGGTGTGGTGGTGGTTTTCGCTCCGGATGCTCCGGCGCTGATGGCTGCGGTGTCCCTCATCGGCACGGCTCTGGCGGCGGGAAATGCCTGCATCCTGGTGGCCAGCGAGCGCTACCCCACGCCGATCACCAGCCTGACCGAGTGCCTCGCGACCAGTGATTTACCGGCCGGTGCTGTGAATGTCCTAACAGGACTGCGCGCGGAACTGGCTCCCTGTGTGGCGGGTCATCACGACATCGATGCGGTGCTTGATGCCTCCGGTATTCCTGCTCTGGCCAAGGTGCTGGCTGAAGGGGCCGCGGTGAATCTGAAGCGCGTCTATTCATGGGGAGCAGTGGACTGGAACCTTCCTGCTTCCTCCGCCTCACCCTATCAAATTCTGGATCTCACGGAAACCAAGACGACGTGGCATCCCGTCGCCGTTTAGTATGGTTCGTCAAGTTCAGTCAAGGCAAACCAGAGTCCGGGCGGGCCGGGCCTGCGCGGGAGATAGAATCGTTCCGCTTGCTCAGTTCCAGTCGCGCTGCGGATAGCCGACGGCAGATCGCCAGTTCCTTCAATGAAAATAAAGTCCCCCCCCCGCAATCCAGTGGTGATTTTCTGGCGTGACGAGGACTGACACCAAAGGCTATTCTACCGTCATGGATTTCCTGCTGGAAGCGAGCATCTTTTTCAACATCACAGCTGCGCAGAGCTGCGCAGCCTGAGCACTACTTTTCCAGATCCGCACTACTCCAACTACTCCAAGGACAGGAACGCTGCCGCAGGACGACCGACGTGCCCGCAGTGGCCGAAGTGCCACCGGATCCGGATAGTGGATAGGATAGAGAATCCCCGCTCAGGCATTGCACCTCTGCAAACAGTCTGCTATGCGCACACCCTACACGTTCCCTGTCTATGCGCCTCCATCCCCTGGTTATTCTCCTCACTGCGACCACCATTCATGCGCAGGTGGGAAAACCCGGAGAGCTTTTCACGGCACGCCACGGGGCGAACGGGACATGGAATCTCTATCAAACTTCCAATGCGCCCTTGAGCTGGAGCAAGGCGCAGGAACTGGCCGTGGCCACGCTCGCTCCGGTCGGCGGCAGCGAAAAGCCAGGCCACCTTATCACGATTTCCTCCGCCGCAGAAAACCTGTTTGCTTATCACTATCCGCGTGGAGGCACGATCTGGATAGGGCTCACGGACAATGAGAAATTTCCCGGGGCTTCAGAGGCGGGCAGTGCCCAAGACCGGGGCTGGGCGTGGGTCACCGGAGAGCCGGTCACCTACACCAACTGGCAATCCACGGAACCTCTCGACAATGCGGGTGCTGAAAAGGATGACAAAGGCGAGGACGGCGTGGCGATTGAGAAATTCGGACGCTGGAACGACCGGCCCATGGGTGCCCATGATCAGCAGGAGGTGAAGTTTCCGTTCATGATCGAGTGGGATTTGCAAAGCGCTGAGCCAGTACCCGGCGCGCGCGTGATCGCCCCGGTCCTGCCGGCGCAATGGCCAGTGCTGGAGGTGATGCCGGATGATGAGGCCAAAAGCGGTCCGTGGGTCTGCGTCCAGACTTCACAACTGCCGGGAGATGCCCGCATAGAAGTGCTCACGAAGCATCTTGAGGAGCACTGGAAGGAGAAAATTCCCTACCGCATCCTCAATGCGCATTTTCAAATGGCTATGGGCGACCCCCATAATTCCTTTGGCTGGATTTTTTCTCCCGCGATTGATTTCCCCGGGCAGGTCACTAATAATTTTGGACTGCTCGCCCGGGCTCGGCTCATGATTCCCAAGGCAGGGACTTATACGTTCAGTGTCCATGCTGATGATGCCTTTGCGCTTCGCCTGGGCTCCAACAAATGGAAATCATCTCAGGGCCGCGGGGCGATCGATGCGGCTGATGGCTGCACGCTTTTCTCTGATCTTCTGATCTCGGACAGTGACACGCGGGGAGTCATGGACCTTCCAGCGGGGGAAATACCGATCGAGATTTTCTATGTTAATGGGGGAGTGGAAGGTATGCTCCAGATCTTGACGGCAGAAGGGGAACATCTGGATGAGGGCAGCACTGATCGCTGGAGAATACTGGGGCATAAACCAAAGGGTAAAGTACCCTGGCCAGGCGTGACCGCTGCGGGCTGGAAGGTGACGATCCCGGTCCCGGGTGCGGAGAGGAAGGTTACGCTTCAGAAAGATTTTCAGGAGGCAATGATCAAGGTGGATGCCCCCGGCAGTGCCATCACTGAAGGGCTGGACAGCATCCACTTTTGTGATCCTGAATGTGCCCGGCGCACGAGGTTTCCCGGGGCGGTGCCATTCCCGGGTGACCTGCCCGGCGCCCAAGATGACCGGGTGGTCCTGGCTGAGGCCACGCTCGTGATCCCTGTGGATGGCACCTATAATATCGGCATCGCCGGTGATGATGTCTGCGCGCTGCAAATCAAGGATCAGAAGTGGGGGCGCATTGTGTTTGATGGGGCCGGACGCTGTGCCCGGGTGGATGAGGATAGCCT
>JAYVJI010000509.1:0-1530 GCA_043769435.1 Verrucomicrobiota bacterium | reverse complement strand
GGGTGCATCTTGCCTTTCACGGGAATGCCGGCGGGGATCGCAATCTGGACACACTCCTCAAAGCGATGCCGCTCCTGGACGAGCGATTCCTCCTGCATCTCATGCTGACTTCCGGCGCGGAACCCGGCTCGGAATTCCGCCGGCTCGCAGACGCCGCGCCGGGCCGCGTGGTTTTTGAAGCGCCGGTCACTCCTGCGGAGACGGTGAGTTGCCTGGTGTCATGGGACATCGGGTTCAACATTCTCCAGCCGCTCAACTACAACCACCGTCACGCGCTGCCGAACAAGTTCTTCGACTACATCCACGCCGGTCTCGCGACGGTGTGCTCGAACACAGTGACCGCGACGGAGTTCGTGGAGCAGCATGGCATCGGCTGGGTGCTGCCGGAGGTGACGCCGCAGTCGCTCGCTTCCTTGCTCAATGGGTTGACGCCGGAGGACATCGCCGTCCGCAAGGCCGCTGCGCTGCGTCTGCGGGAGTCGGTTAATGCGCAGGGCGAAGAGGCAAAGCTGGTGGCGCTGGTAAGCAAAGTGCTGGCAGCGGCCTGATGGTTGAGGTAAAAACCGCGCTGGCATTGGACGTGCCGACCACTATTCTCCCGACCATGAAAGCAGCCCCCGCCAGCTCCCCGGAGGAGGAATACGTCACTCATGTGGATGTGTCCCACCTCGTAACCGAAGACGATACTCCCGTGGACAATCCCTTTTGTGAAAAGCAAATGCGGCTCCTGACAGAGCCGCTCTACTCCTCATGGAACCCCGGGATGCCGTTCATCGCGATGGCCAACGTGGGGCTTTACTTCTCCCTCAAGAGTCCGCCCTTCGTGCCGGACACTATGGTCGCCGTGGAGGTCAACATCCCGGACGATTTGATGCCCAAGGAACACCGCGCCTACTTCCCGTGGGTCTATGGCAAGGTGCCGGACATCGTAATTGAGATCGTGTCCAACAAGGTGGGCGACGAACTGACGCGCAAGATGGACGGCTACGCGCGCCACGGCGTGCCCTACTATGTCGTCTATGACCCCGAGGGCCACATTCAGTTTCCCGCGCTCCAGTATTTCAATTTGGATCTCTCCGGTAAATCGCCGGCTTATCGCCGGATGGAACGGGCCTATTTTCCCATGGCCGAGCTGGGCCTTGTGGAATGGGAGGGCGCATACGAGGGGCGGAGCGCGGCGTGGATTCGCTGGACGGATGGCAGCGGAAATCTGATCGCCACTGGAGCCGAGAGTGCTGCTGCCGAGAAAAGTCTAAACGCTGACGAGAGAAAGCGAACGCAGGTCGAGAGGCAGCGTGCCGACAAGCTGGCGGCGAGGCTGAAAGCAATGGGCATTGACCCGGCTTCGGTGGAGTGAGCAGGCAGAGGCAGGAAGTGGGGTGTCGCCGGAGCGGACAGCACCGCTGAGGAAACAATATGTGTGGAATCTTCGGATGGATCACTCCCGGCAAACCCGTGGACCGGGCGCGCGGGGTGCAGGCGACGAATCTCATGCGGCATCGCGGGCCGGATGATGAGGGCTACCTGTTT
>JAYVJI010000508.1:0-2058 GCA_043769435.1 Verrucomicrobiota bacterium | reverse complement strand
CAAATCAGTGCTGGGAGCCAAGGCGGAGCGCGGTAAAAAATACTCGCTCATGCACAATCCTGAAAGCAACACCAGTGTGCTTCTCGCAGTGGATGAAGAAGCCATCGTCCGCACGATCGGGCAGCTCAAGGAATCAGGGATCTCTGTCGGGCGCGTCTCCGTGGGCGTCTACGGCATGATGCTGGACTTGCTTGATCAAGTGTCTGAAGCACGCCGGGTCCGCCTCGCGTCAAATCCAGGCGAGCCCTTCGGCAGCGTGGTCATGATTTCCTGTAATGATGGCTCGCTCTGCGTTCTAACACAAAAGGAGGACCAGTGGACCGAACTCCGCTCCCGGACAGATCTCTACACCGATGACATGACCCCCGTTCTGGACATTGTCATGCCGCTTATTCAAAATGCCGGACAGGGCAGCAACATCGTATTTATGAACGATGCGCCGGGCTCTAACTTCAGCGATTTGCTGCGCGAGCGCATCCCAGGGGCGCTCGTGAGTGAAGTAACCGTGCCAAACCAGCTCTGGAAACTAATGACCGATTCCTGATACTACTATGGACAAAACAATAATGCATGATCTCAAGCCGGAGAGAGCGGACCTCGCTCCACCATTGCCGGCAGTTATGATGGTCGCCCCCATACTCCTGCTCGTGTCTGTCCTTGCTACAGCCGGCCTGAGTACATGGTATACCATTGAAAAGAAACAGGCCCAACAGGAGGAGCTGGATGACCGGTCCCTGCAGGCCTCCCTGAGCGATGATTCCAAGAAAATCACCGAGGATACCAAAGAGATTGAGGAGCAGCACAACAAGGCCAAGGATGTGCAGCGCTGGGTTGCCAGCACTCACTCACTCATGGATGTCGTGGTCGCCGTGCTGACCAGCGTGAAGCCGGGAAATAACCTGTCCTCACTCCGGCTGGTGAGGTCTCCGGAAAACATGGAACACGTGGAAATCCGCCTGCTCATTAATAACGGAGGACAGGGCCAGAAAGATGACGTGGTCCAGTCCCTGATGGCCGGCGGCTACCAGCCATACAAGGAGGAATCCTCCTCCACGGACCGTACTAACCAATACGGAGACGTGACCTATACTGCCACTCTCGTGAAGAACGTGGATGCGGGAGCCGAACAACCCTAATATTTAAACTTCTACCGCTATGAACAACAAGCACATCGCAGCCATCCTGATTATCGCCATCAGTCTCTGCCTGATTCAAGTCACTCTCTCACTCAAAAAGCAAACTGAGAGCGCGCGAACAAACGCGGAAGTAGCCGCAGCTGAGCGCAACACAGCCGAAAACGAAAAAACCATGAAGGAGGGCTTCCTAGGAAAAACAAAGGCGGATACAGCCCAGCTCCGGGCCTACGCCCAGCTGTGGAGAGAACACATTGAACGCACAGGAACCGAGGCCCGTGCCAAGGCTGAATTCAGCAAGATGCTGAAACGGTTTCCCCTGCTCACCCAGTTCACCACCAGTAACATGCCCTCCGCTGAGAATAAGGATATGACATGGCTGAAGTCCCGGGTTGGCAATGGAATAAAACTTGAAGGAGATTACTTTAAAGTAATTCAGCTGCTGTCAGCCTTTGAGCGTGAGTTGCCGCTGAGCCGGATATCCACACTCGAGATCCGCAAGGGTCAGCGCAAAGACGATGTGGAACTGGAACTTCAGGTAGAATCACCCCTGCTGCCACAATTGCCCATAGCAGCGAAGTAACACTGAAACCGAAAATGATTACCCATATGAAAAAGTCAATTATAGCCCTAGCCTTCCTGCCTGTTTTCAGCATTCCGGCTCAGGCACAAAAGGATGAAGGAGTCCGGTTGCCTCAGCTGCAAAAAATAGGCTATCTGCCTTCAGACAAAGAGAAGCTGCGGCCTGAAGACAAGATCGACCTTAAGCGCACCAATCCCTTTGCCGAACGCAAGAAGGAGGAAGCCAAGCGTTCCGTTGAGGCTGTGGAGTCCGAAGAAAGCAAGCTGCGGAACTTTTTCGACAAGAAAGAGATGATGATCTCCGGCAAAGCATCAGGACCTAACGGCAAGAAAGCGGTGCTCC
>JAYVJI010000507.1:0-2874 GCA_043769435.1 Verrucomicrobiota bacterium | reverse complement strand
CAGGTGATGCGTGGATTCGGATACTCCATGCGGGCCTGGGGCATTCTCGGACTCCTGGCGGCTGGCGGCGCAGGCTGGCTGTTGAGGGAGCAATGGATGTCAGCCTTCGAAGTGGCAGGGGGCTATGCCGCCGTATGGTGTCTGACGTGGGTTTGGATGGTCTATAACGCGCTCGTTGATACAAGGAACCGCGTGCGCCAGGGATGGTCGCAGATAGACGTGCAGTTCAAGCGTCGGCATGATCTGATACCTCCACTTGTGGCGTGCGTGGAGGCACTTAGTTCGCATGAAAAAGAGGTGCAGACGGCGGTGGCTGCGATGCGCACGCAGTTGGATGCCACGCCGCCGGGTGTGAGCGGGCCGGATTTTCACGGCGTCGCGCAGACCGTCTCAGGCGTGGCGGAGAGCTATCCGGCACTCAGGACGGATCCGGCATTTCTTGGCCTGCAGACAAAGCTTATCGAAACCGAGCAGCGCATCGCGCTGGCCCGGGCATACTTCAACGACGTTGCGACGGCCTATAACACCAGGCTGGAAATGTTTCCCGATTCGCTCATTGGTATAATGACGGGATTCCGTCAGCACCGTCTGCTGGAAGCGGATGATTTCGAGCGCGCCAGGGTTCAGGTTGATTTGGCATTGTGATTCGGAATCACTGGCGTCCCATAGGCATGGACACGGAAAGCGATTCCCCTGATAAATGGAGGATGGAAAGCCTTAAAGCGGAGGGGGGGCTAGTTGAGTTAGTTCTGTCGTAATGTGTCAAAGAAGCGTAAGCGTCACGCGGAGACCCTGACGATGGCACTTACGGCGGCGGCTTTTTGAGCTTTGGCCCAGGCGGCGGGAGTGATGCTGGCGATCTCGCTTTGCTTCGTCTCCGGCAGGCGGGTGGGGATGTCGCGGAGGCAGGCTTGGGGATCAAGGCCGCGGCGGCGGGCGTTTTCGATCACGGTGTAGAGGATGGCGCTCGTTTCGCCGGCTTCGACTTCGCCGAAGAACAGGTAGTTTTTCTTTCCATGGGCGGTGGGGCGGATGCCGTTCTCGACGAGGTTGTTATCGATCTCGACGCGGCCGTCGCACTGGAGTTTGCCGCCCCAGCCGGCGGGGACGATGGCTTCAAGGCACGAGGCGGCCCGGCTCGCATGCCATTCAAAGAAGATTGCGGACGCGGACCGGTGCGCGCACCGCGGACAGTTCACGGCCCAGAGGTAGCCTTGCTTGGTTTTGCCATTCCCCGGTTCCAAATACCTGACAGGAGTCTCGTCGATCTGCACATACCCGCCGTCCATGACGGTGGTTTTGATTTCGCGGTAAAGCGGGCGCAGCCAGTCGGCGGTCATCGCCAGCCAGCGGGCCTGCGTCTGGCGCGGGATGAGGACGCCGTGCCGCGTTTTGAAGATTTGCCAGCTTTTGTTTAGGAAAGTCAGGCTGGCTGTCTCCGCTCCGCTCCGGCTGCTCCTGACGATAGAGCGGGAGGTGGTCGCAGTATTTGCTAACGATAATGTGGGCGAGCAGTCCGGGGGCGGCGGTGCAGCGGTCCTGAAGGATGTGCAGCGGGGCGGTGACAGGTGGCGCGGCGGGATCGCGGCGGCTGACATACTTGCGCCGGATGAGCCGGCGGCGCACGAAGCGCGCGGGCGTAATGTCGAACTGGCCGGTGATTTCCTCGCCAATGCAGCGCCACTGTGCGGGCTCCGCGCGCACGATGTCAGGAATTATGATTTCCTCTTCGACGGGCAGGTGCTCCGGGAGGCGGGGACGGCGTTCCTGGCTGCGGCGCGGGGCGTGTTCGGCGGGGATGGCCTCCAGCGTGTCACCGGCGGCGGACACGCAGGAGGCCGCCGCTTTTCCCGCGGCGGGTTCTCCTTCCATGCCGGTGAGCAGCAGTTCGAGTTGGGCGGCATTGAGCTTTTCGCTCTTTGCTCCAAAGATGCGCCGCACCAGCAGGTCGATCTTCTGCCGCAGCAGTTTGGTTTCCTGCTCCAGCGCCGCGATCCGCTCCAGCGCCGTTTGCAGCGCGGTGGCGGATGGAACTTCGGACGGCGTCGTGCTTTGCTGTTAGCACAAGGCACCGCGGCGGGCCAGGAAAATGTTGTCATAAATTTTCGCGCACGGTGCCGTCATCGTTTTAGAGAAAGACCTCCACGGCACCTTCAGGTGCGTTCATACCATGCACGGCGTGCGCCGTCGCGCAGATCAATGCCGTCAGTGAGCATGGCCAGCGCCTCCGGTGTGAGCTTGAGCTTCACCGTGCCAGGCTCAATGGTGCGCGGCCATGAGAACGTGCCCTTCTCCAGTCGTTTGCTCAAAAGCCAGAGCCCCGTTCCGTCCCAGTAGAGCATCTTGAGCAGACGGTGCCGGCGGTTGCTGAAAACAAAAGGCGCGCCGCTGCGGAAGTCCTCCTGGAGTTTTTCGCTAACCAGCGCCAGCAGACCGTTGTGACCGCGCCGCAGATCGCACGGCTCGAGCGCAACGAACACCTTCAGTGTGCCGGTGAAGCTCAGCATGGCAGTGCGGGCGCGGAACTGTGAGCCGTGGTGAGCACCCGCAGCAGTTCCGCCGCCAGCGGCAACTGCGTCCGGTGCGTGATCTCCATGCGCGCGCCACCCGGCAGGTGCAGCGTCAAGGCGCCGGCTGGCGCGCTGCCGCCGACTACGGCCTCCAGCCATTGCACTGCTCCGCCGTTGCCGCCAGTCGCCTCCTCCGCGGCCCGCCGGCTCTTGCGCCGCTGCACCCAGCCGGCGAAGCTAGGACACTTTACGCCGCACAACGCCGCGAACTTCGCGCCGGAGAGCCCACTGCGCCCGAATTCATCGAGCAGCACCTCCTGTCGCTCCCGCGGGACGCGCACACGGCCCCGCCCGTCGGTTTTCA
>JAYVJI010000506.1:0-3768 GCA_043769435.1 Verrucomicrobiota bacterium | reverse complement strand
CGGCTATCGTCGTTTGATCAAGCCGCCAGCCGTGGACATACTTTTTAGCCACGTCCGCCACCGGCACCAGATCAGGCAGCGCCTCTACTCCCCGGCATACAGGCGTGCCAAACAGGGTGGATGCTGCCAGGATAGTGTAAAAAGCTCTTCTCATAATGTTCAATTGTGCGATAATTGCTGAATTTAACTCTCATTGTCAATATTGCAAATAATTTTAGTCGATTCTACTGATTATTGTTTTTTGAAACACCGACGCTGTCCGAACGCGCGTCCCCCGCGAGCCGAGTGGTAGTGAATTGCCGCGTTGCAACCTGTGGGCATTGAGGATACCACTTGGCGCATATGATTTCCCTGCGGATGCTACTTTTCCTCATGTGCACGGCTGGTGCGCTGCCGGCAGCTGAACCCATCATGGACGGCAGTCGTTTCCAGGCGCGCGACACCTTGAAGGCAGATGCAGAGCCGATCCCTGATGCCGCAGAATGCCTCGCGGGGCTACGCTGGCCGGCTGGTGAATTTACCGTCACGGCCACTCCGGCGAAGGAGGATTCTGACTGGCTGCTCCGCTTTCCCAGCCCGTTTCCGACCGGAGACGCGGTGAATGACTCTGTGGCTATCGAGTGGTGGGTTCAGCGTGATCCGCAGGGCGAGCCTATCAAGGCCCCGGCGGTGGTTGTGGTCCATGAATCCGGGCGCGGCATGGTTGCCGGGCGCCTTTTCGCCCGGGGCCTGAAGGTCATGGGCTGCCATACATTTCTCATTCATTTACCAGGCTACGGAGAGCGCACTTCAGCCATTACTGGAGACATGAAACGTATTTTCCCTGGTCTGCGGCAGGCCATCGCGGATGCGCGGAGGGCACGGGACGCCGTGGCGGCCCTGCCGCTGGTGGACGGTGGCAATATCGGTATCTGTGGCATCAGCCTCGGTGGGTTCGTGACGTCCACGGTGGCCGGCCTCGATCAGGGGTATGACCGTGGGTTCATTTTGCTGGCGGGCGGGCATCTGGAGGACGTGGTTTTCAAAGGACAAAAGGACGCTGCTACCCTGCGCAGGCAATTAAAGGAGGCCGGCGTCAGTGACGATGAGGTCCGCAGTGCCATCCGGACTATTGAACCGATGCGGCTGGTGCATCGGGTGCCTCCGGAGAAAACCTGGCTCTTCAGCGCATTGCAGGATGAAGTGGTGCCGCCGCCCTGCTCGGCTGCTTTTGTCCGCGCCGCTAAGTTGCCTGCCACTAACCATTCAGAGTTCGCTGCGGGACACTACACAGCGGCTTTTTTTATGCCTCTGATCATGCGCCAGATCGCCGACATCATGAGGGGACTGCCGGTCACGCAACTGCCGGCCGCTCCGGCAAAGTGATCTGCCCGGAAGCGGGACAAAGCCTTAGCGCCGTGAGCAGGAGCAACGCACGTAGGCCTTATCCGGTGCTGACGGCGTGAGAGTGAGCCGCCACTGCTCGCTCACCATCCCTGAGCCAGCAGGAGTGCTGGTCCGGAGCGCCCAGCCGGTTGGGTTCCATGTGGTCAGGTCGCTGGATGACTCCAATCGGAAGGTGGCGTCATCAGCGTTGAGGCGGCGGAGCAGGGTGACATCCACGATGCGGGCACCTGTTCCGTCTGTCCCCATGACCGGCTGGAAGCCGAATCCGCCGGGGCTGCCGTCGCTGGTGCCAAGCACGTATTCGACGATGGCGGGAAGCCCATCCGCATCAACGTCCCCGGTGGCAATGCCGGAGAAACGCACGGCATCATCGGCGCCGGGGTTTCCGCCTGCGGCGATGCTGGCCCGCCAGTTTTGAGGAAGCGCGGGATCTGGATTCAGTTCCGGACGCATGAGGACAATACTGGAGCCAGTGCCATTGGCAGCAGGCCATGGCGCGAGGCTGCTGTAGGCAAATTCCTTTACCGTGTTTCCGCCGGGGTCCTCAAGCTTGAGGACTTCCCCGGTATTATTTAGGCCTGTGGAATTCAGAAATTCCCCGGCCACCGGCAGGCTGTTTCCATGAATGGCAGTGAAGGCCGCGAGGTTTTTCACAATGAGTGCCCGGGCTCCGGGGGCTAGGCTGGTCACTGGACTTCCGGTGAAATTGAAATCCACGCCTGCATTGAAACGGACATTCCCCATTCCCAGCGTTTCGGTGCTGCTGAGATTTGTGATCTCGATGAACTCAGCTTGTCCTGATCCGCCCGGGTTATACATGATCTCCGTGACCGCTAGGTGTTGCTGGTGCGGAGTAGGGCTGCCGGTATAGGAGAAGGTGGCGCGCTGGGTTCCGGTATCATCCAGCAAGTTCAGGGTCTCGCCGAGATTGGAAAGATGCCCTAGGAAGCCCCCGGTCACATTCAGGCTCTGGCCGCCTCTGGGGCCGGTAGTGCGGGCCTTGAAGGCATTACGGCTGGCCGCTACGTATATTTTGTTATTGCCATTTACGACGGTGCCGGGCTCAAAGGTGAAGGTCACACCGCCGGTGATTTGCCAGCCGGAAAGGTCCAGATGCAGGACGTTAGGGTTGGTGATCTCTATGTATTCCTGATCCTGGTCCCCGCTCGCCGGCGAATGCTCCACGACTGAAAAAGTGAGCGGAGTCAGAGCCGCCACGTTATAAGCTGCGGGGACATTGCCTGTGTCTGCGTTGATAGTATTGATCCGCTGCACCACCCAGCTGGACATCACGCGCTGAATTTCCAGCGACATGGTATTGGCAGCGAAAGTGGAGGCTGCCGTGTTATTGTTAGTCCCGGTGTGGTTTTTCCATGCTGCCGCAGCGTATTTGCTGAAATCAAGCGCTGCATCCATGCCGGGAGTATCATTCTGGCCGATGGTGAGGGAGGCTCCGAACTGTGCGGCCATTTGAGAGACGCGGGTGTCGTACCAACGGGTCATGTCAGGCGCCGTAGCGCTGGTCTTGAAAAATTTATCCTGCAACGAGCGGATGCGGCGCTTGGCCATATTGGCGAGTTCAGGCACGGCATACATCCTCGCCACTAGGTTTTGACCTGTCCCGCTGATGGTGCCGCCTGCATTGAGGTAGATGCCATCATCGAAATAATTGTTCCAGCTGGTCCAGAGCCGCCCCTGGCTCAGGTCCAGATCCCACGGCAGCAGCGTCCAGAGATTTGTCTTCCCGGAGTCGCTGTAAATGTAGTAATTCTTCGAGTGCAGGTCAATATTTCCGGTGACGGTGTTTACCGCCATGAAGTTGATCATCTTCGGCAGATCTACATTATCGAAAAGGTACGCTTTCCGTGCATTGGCATCGGCCATATTCATGCCCTGCAGGAAAAGAAAGAGGTCAAGGTTGCTCTCCGTTTTGCGGGATTTTTTCTCTGCGCCTACTGAGGCATCCGTAGCGGCATTCGACATACCGTTATACATTTTGTAGAGCACTCCGTTCTTATTAAGCCCTGCGCGCTCAAGGTAGACATCATCACCATCTTCAACAAAATCATAGACACCATCAAAGACTCCATTGAGACGACAGTGGGTTGATATGCAGTAGTGGGCAGCGACACCGGCAGTGCGGGCCATTTCGTAGGCCAGGCCATGACGGATCTTGGTCTTGTCCCCGTAGACTGTCAGGAGGTTGATATCCTTGGCCCGGGGCTGCAGCGGGTCCATGCTCCATTTGAAACGATAGCCGCGATTCCCGTCAATGTCATAGCTTTTCTTGAGGAAGGTGGGCCCGCTCGTGCTCTGGCCATGAAGGTTGATGCCGATGTTGTCGTAAAATTCTCCGTTCAGGAAAACCGATCCGCGCGTGCC
>JAYVJI010000505.1:0-5886 GCA_043769435.1 Verrucomicrobiota bacterium | reverse complement strand
GGTTCAAGCAAAACAATCCAAGTGTGCGCACTGGCGGCGCGCAAGAATGCGGTGGACCAACTCCGCTCACTATAATCCGCCAGCGGGGCGATCCGGCACTCAGGCGGAGGCGGCCGGTGATTGCTTCGTCAGGCGCGGGGATGCGCTTTGTCATACACCTGCTTCATGCGGGTGGTGGTGACGTGAGTATAGATCTGCGTGGTGCTGAGGCTGGCGTGGCCGAGAAGTTCCTGAACGCTGCGCAGGTCGGCACCGTTGTTTAAGAGGTGGGTGGCAAAGCTGTGGCGCAGCTTGTGGGGGGTGACCCGGAGCTGGATGCTGCTGTTGCGCAGGTATTTGTCGAGGATGTCTCCCACTGCCTGGGTGGTGATGCGGCGGCGCAGCTTGCTGAGAAAAAGCGGTCCGCTGTGGACCCCGGCCTCGTGGCGGTATTTTTGGATAGCTTTGGTGGCGTGGCTGCCGAGCATACAGAGGCGTTCCTTGCGGCCCTTACCCCTAACATTCAGGGTGTCGTTATAGACATCCATGTCCTCCACATCTATGCCGACTAGTTCATGAATCCGGAGGCCGGTGCTGTAGAAGGCCTCCAGTATAGCGGCATCCCGGGCCGGGCCCCACTTTGGCAGGCGCGGGTCCCGGGGCAGCGAGACTGGCAGGGCTAGGAGTTCCTCGATCTGGGCCAGAGTGAGCACGACGGGAAGTTTTCGTTCCGCTTTGGGCATACGGACATCTGCCAGCGGGCTGGCGGTCAGGCCCTTCCGCTTCACGAGGAATGCATAGAGGCTGCGGAGGGCGCTGAAATGCAGACGGATAGTCGCCCGACCGGTCTCTGCCTTCATGAGAACAAAAAGCCAGGCGCGGAAGTCATCCGCCACACATGCTTCCCATGCGGTCCAGCTGGCACAGGAAGCCCGGAAGCGCTTCAGCGAGTGAGTGTAGTTGATGATCGTCAGCGGGGATGCGTTCCGCTCCACGGACAAAAACTGCAGGAATTCCTCTGACAGGCTGTCCAGCGGCTCTGGTTCCGGTTTCCGGGCTGGTGCTTTGGTGGTTGGTTTGCGGGCGGACATTAAGACTGGACTGGGTTCAGGTCTACCATAGTATCTGTGGCCATCCAGCGCGGATTGCGTTTTGATAGCATTTTTACCTTTTTTTACCTGGAGCAGAAATTACTTCATCTAAATAGCTGGGCAATGCGGAGAAAGGGCAGTATGAAACTCGACACGACTATGCCCAAACTAACCCGAATACTGACAGGTCTCCTGTTGCTGCTGCCCGCAGCGGCACTGCAGGCGCAGCTTTCTGAAAACTTGAGAAAGCTGTCGAACCGGGTTCAAGTAGGGCAGTCAGGCTGGATGGAAACCGGCGGCACTAAGGTCTTTAAAGACGAGGGCCCGAAGGGAATGACGACTGGCGATTTTGATGCGGACGGGCACCAGGACTTCGTGGTCAGCCGGATAGATGGCTGGCTCTCGTTTCACTACGGGAAGGGGGACGGAGTATTTCAGCCCCAGGAACTCCTGGACACTCCCGCCGGGACCACACGGCAGATCATTGCTGCCGACCTGAATGGCGACGGCAAGCCGGACCTCGCGACCTGCGATCCGTTTCAGGGGAAGCTTTATTTGTTTCACAATGCCGGCGGGCGGAGGTGGGACGAGCCTGTGGTGGTATCTCTCTGGGAAGGCGCGCGCAATCTCGCTGCCGGTGACTTCAATGGCGACGGGCGGATGGATCTAGTGGTCGCGGGACCGGACAAGGACATTCGCTCCTTTGGTGATTCATTACCGCCTGAGGCCTTGCAGCCGCGGCATGGCCTGGCGTTCCTCCGGGGCACCGCCGGGACCAAGTCCGGCTTCATGGTCGCGGGCTATGTGACGGCCCTCGCGCAGCTGGCCACCAGCGAGGTGGATGACGATGACTCATTCCCGCGGCCCGTGTATTCGCTTCAGGTATTCCGCCCGGCTGGCCAGGCCCGTGACTACCTAGCCGCAGCGCATTCGCTGAACAGGAACATCAGCCTGCTCAGTGCCTCTGGCAGTGCCATGCTGGGGGTGGATCAAGTGATTTTTTCGCAGGGTAAAGGGATCCGGAGCATGGCCGTGGGCCGGGTATTCACGACCTCGGGGCCGGCGGATCTGGCCGTGGCCAACCGGGACCTAGGCATCGTGGAGGTCTTTAAAGCAGCTGATGATGGGCTATCGATGTCATCGGTTCCAGAACTGGCTTTTCCTGCGCCGGGTGGACCGCGCACGCTGCGGCTGGCAGATCTGGATGCGGATGGATGGAATGATCTGGTGAGTGTCCAGCGCTATGGGCATCAAGTAGTGGTTTGGAAAAACCAGAACGGGACCTTTACCGAGTCGAGCCGTGGGAGCACCGGCTGGAGCCCCCGGGAACTGGCGGTGGCCGATTTCGATGAGGACGGGCGCAGTGATTTTCTGGTGAGCAACCGGACTTCCTCAGACGTCAGTATTCTGCTGGCGAATGCACCAGTTGAGGAGGAAGTTGAGGAGGAAGAGGAGGTTGAGGAAGAGGAAGTTGAGGTTGAGGAAGTGGAAGTGGAAGTTGAGGAAGAGGAGGTGGTGGTGGTGGCAGTGGTGCCGCGCACGGGATTCAAGGCGCTGGACCAAATTTATCCGGCCGGCATGGACACTGCCCAGCTGGGCCTGCGGGACCTCAACGGCGATGGCAGGGATGATGTCCTGCAACTGGACCGCGGCAGTGAAGAGGTAAGCGTCAGGATGTCCATGGCGCGCGGAAAACTGGCAGATCCCGTCTACTACAAAATGGGAGCCAGACCGGAGGCCATGTCTACTTCAGATGCGAATAACGATGGGCTTTACGACATGGTGACAACGAATGCCGGGGATGCGCTGGGTGGGCTTTATGTTGTGCGGCATGGCACCGGCGGCGGCGCTTTCGGCCCGGCAGTGATCTACCGACCTCCGCCTGAGCCTGTGGCGCCGCAGCCAAGCGCGGCGTCGGTGCGGCCTTCAGCCAGCCTGCCCGGCGGGGTGGTGCCTTTGCTGGAATATGGCAGACTGTTCTCTGCCTTGCAGACAGATCTGGACGGAGACGGTATAGCTGATCTCCTGACTGGTTATTATGATTGCCGGGGCGCCATTTTCAAGGGGCAGGCGGACGGGACCTTCCTCACACCCTCTACGGCTGATGTGTTTGATCTGGCCTACGAATCCCGCTTCATGGTCCACGCAGATTTCGATCAGGATGGAGATCAGGATTTCGCAGCGGGATCATGGACCGGGCAGGTCGTGGTGTTTGAGAATACCGGGAATATTTTCGGGCAGACGTCGGCAGCGGAGCCTAGGTTTATCCGGCGGGATTACCCTGCGCCTGCGGTCTATTCCAATGCGCGGGAGCTGGCGGCCATGGATGTGAATGGTGACGGCGATCCGGATCTTGTTAGTGCCAGTGGTGGCGGCGTGCGGTTTCTTCAGGGCCGCCCCGGTGCGCTGTTTCAGGAGGTGACCTTCCCCGTGCCAGAAGCGCCGCCGGTGTTGAGCCAGCCGGGACTGAGTTTTCCCGTGCAAACGATGGCGTGGGGCAGGTTTGATGGTAACGACTCCATAGACCTCGCGACGATTTGCAGCGACGATGGCTGTCTGCAGATCAGCACCAACATTGCCGGCTGGGCTTTTACCGAGACGTTGAAGGTGGACTGCCCGCGCACCACGCTGATGAGTTCCGGAGATGTGGATGGCGACGGCCTAGCAGATCTGGTGGGTACGGGCGCAGTGCTGTGGGTGGCGCTGAGCAGCCGCAGCGCAGAGGAGGCAGCGCCGCTCCGCTCTGACCGCCTCTCCCGGCCGAGCCTGCCATCACTTGTCATCAATGAGGTGATGGCTAACAATGATAACACCCCGGTCTATGTGCCGACTACGGCGGGCACCTCCTTCTTCGGGAGGCGGGCAGACTGCGTGGAAATCTATAATGGCAGTGCGGCCGGGATCAACCTCACCGGCTGGAAATTGGAGTATGTCGCTGACGGGGTTCTGAAATCCTCCATCCTTCCTTCTGAGTCGATCCCTGCCGGCCAGCGGAGGGTGATTCTTTGCTATTCCAATACGCTCCCGGCGACGCCATGGCGCACAGCTTTTTCTCTGTCAAAGGACGGCGGGATCATCCGGCTGGTGCGTCCGGACAACACCGTGGTGGATAGTGTGACCTACCCGGCCATGCTGTCCGATACAAGCTACGGGCGCTTCTCAGATGGCGACCTCTCATGGCGGGTCACAGCATTGCCCAATCCCGGCATGGCAAATGAAGATGGAGGGCCCATTGAGCCTGAGGCCAAGCTTCACGGCGTGGATCTGAGTTCCTTTGGCGCCGGCAGGCCCATTCAGTTCTATGCCACGGCGACCGATGACCTCGGAGTGCTGGGCCTGACGATCCGCTGGCGGAGAACGGGCTCACGGGTTCCTTTCGAAAAGTGTCTGCTCTTTGATGATGGCATGAACGGGGACGGCGGCAGGCTGGATGGCGTCTACTCTGGTGTCCTGAGAACTCCTCCGGCGCCTGGCACGACGGTGGAATTTTACTTGGAATGTGAGGACCTGAGCGGCACGCTGCGCCGGATGCCGGGACCACCTCCGGATGCGAACGAAGAAGGCACCGCTTCTCTGCTCTACACGCTCACCATGCCGTCTGCACAACCCGGCACCGCCCGCGGCCTAGAGATCTCCGAGATGGTGGCCGCAGGCAGCAAGCTGGCTGATCCTGAGGGACGCCTGACTAACTGGGTGGAGATCCGGAACACCGCCGCAACTCCAGTTTCGTTGGCTGGAATCGAACTCGTTGACTCGCTGTTTTCGAATGACTCCCGCGCTGAGTTTCCGGCTAGCGCCATGCTCGCCCCAGGCGAGCACCGCATCGTGTTCTCCCGGCTGATCCAGTCGCCGGGGGTTTTCAGCGGCGACTTATCGCTGAGCAATACGAGCGAAGAATTGATGCTCATCCGCAGGACGGGGGACGGCGGGCAGGATATCCTGAGCTATTTTCAGGCAGGAGAAACACCCACGGGCATGGCAGCAGCCAGAGGCGGGGCCGGCGGGCCGATCCTGATGCTGCAGCCGACCCCCGGCCAGCCGAATGCCGGTGTCCGCAGGCTCACCGCGGTGCAGGCGGCCAGCCCGGACGGGCCGCTGTTTCGGCTGCTCTATCCCACCGTTAGAAATGCCCTGCCGACAGTGGAATGGTCCTCTGATTTATCCGGCTGGCGGCAACTCGATGCTCTGCTAGGAGATGGCCTGGAGCGGCTGCATGAAGAGCAAATCATCGAGCCCTCACGCTTCTTCAGAATGCGCTAGTGCAGAACCTGCCCCCGCCATGTCGAACCGCATCCGCATGAATTTCCAGATCAGCCGGCCCCCGTCCGCAGAGGATGCCGCTGTGCTCCGGCGCATGGCCTCGGGAGATGCCGCGGCCCTCCGGGAATTGTATGCGCTGTATGCAGGTCCGCTCCTTAGCTATGCGGTGCGGACACTGAGATCCACAGAGGATGCCGAAGAGGTGCTGCAAGATGTTTTTGTGAAACTCTGGAAGAAGGCTCCGGAATACGATGCCGCCCGCAGCAGCCCATTCACGTGGGCGTGGATGCTGATGCGGGGACTGTGCCTTGATGTTCTGCGCCGACGCGGACGGAGGGCGATCATCCATGAAGGTCCCTCAATGGATGATCCCTCCGTCACCACGGTACTGCCAAGCCATGAGCCTGAGCTGGCACGCCGGGAGGAATACCGCCGGGTCCTGACAGCAGTAGCGCAGTTGCCTGCCGCAGACCGGCGTGCCGTGGAAATGGCGGTCTTTCTCGAATACACCGGCGAGGAGATCGCTGGAAATCTCAACCAACCGCTGGGAACAGTG
>JAYVJI010000504.1:0-2542 GCA_043769435.1 Verrucomicrobiota bacterium | reverse complement strand
AATGACGCCGCTCCGGAGAGCACTGAAACGATCACCCTAACGATCACTCCGCAGGCGGGGGTCTATCTTGTTGGGGCATCAAGCACAGCCAGCATCGACCTCACCGACGACGATACCATCAGCATAGCCGGCCCTGCGGAGATCACGATTCCGGTGAATGTGGGACTGCTCCTCACCGGCACTAACAACGCCGGAGCATTGCCGGCGTGGACGCAGTCCGCAGGTCCCGCAGGCGTGGTCTTTGACAGCACCAGCGCGCTCATCAACGGCGCAGTCTTCCCCGGTATCGGACGCTATGATCTGCGGTGGTCGAAAGGCGCGGTGCAGAGCACACTGTCAGTCACCGTGGGGCAGGCGTCGCCGTTCGCAGTGAACCGTTTTGGCAATGCGCCCGCCGGCACTGGATTCACTTACGCTGCGGGCACCGGCACCTATTCCCTAACCAGCGGCGGCACAGCCATCGGCAGCAACGCCGTGACGGATCAGTTCGTTTTTCTCAACTACCCGCTCACCGGCGATGCCCGCATCACCGCGCGCGTTGTCAGTATCGGCACCGGCGGGAGCACCACATCGGATAACCGCAGCGGCGTCATGATCCGCAGCGCGCTCAGTGCCACTGCGCCACAGGCATTCCTCGCCCTCACCAAGGCTGCGGCCACACGCTTCATCACGCGGGCGACGGACTCCGCCGCCAGCACCTCCACCAGCGGTGCAGGCGCGGCCAGCTACTGGTTGCGGCTCTCGCGCACCGGGGACAACTTTAGCGCAGAGATCGCGCCCGACACTGCTGGCTTCCCCGGCACCTGGTCCGCGCTCGGCGCACCCGTCACCATCGCCATGCCCACAGCTTACATCGGGCTCGCTGGTGCCTCCGGCAGCAGCGGCACGACCACCGCCGCCGTAGTGATAGACAGAGTCACCATCGCCACAAACCCAGACTTCAACGTCGGCCCGCTGGTCATGACCGGACCCGATGTCACCATCACCGCAGCGACCACCAGCCTAACAGCAACTGTGGGAGCAGATGCCGGAACGCCCACACTCCAGTGGGTCAAAGCCAGCGGCCCTGGCGGCGTGGCCTTCACCGCACCCGCCTCCGCTGCTACGGACGCCACTTTCTCCTCCGGCGGACTCTATCAACTCCGGCTCCTCGTCAGCGATCCCTCAGTCACGACTTTCGACACCACTGCCATTACCTACAATGGCCAGACCCCGTGGCAGGCATGGCAAGCTGCGCAATTCAACAGTGTCGAACTGAGTATCCCCTCCATCAGCGGACCAGCTGCCGATCCTGACAACGACGGCTTGCATAACATACTCGAATACGCCCTCGGCACTCCACCCAAGTCAGCCGGCCCCAGCCCGCTCACCGCCACTACCGCCCCGGGCGGCGCGATGACCCTGCGCTTCACCCGCAACCCCGCCGCGACTGACGTGGCACTCCTGCTGGAGTCTGGAGACAATCTCCTAACATGGAATCCCGTGTCCTTCACCCCCGCGGTGATCTCCACGCAAGGCGGCATCCAGACTGTAGAGGTCACCCTCCCTGGCCCCGCCGGTCTGCGCCGCTTTTTGCGCCTGCGCGCGCAGCAATAGCCGGCGCCGGGATGGTCTAAGTCTACCCGTTCCCCAAGCCCGTCAGTTTGCCGCTTCCGCTTCCGCTTCCGGTGCCGCTTCCGGCACGGGTGCGGCAACCACAGCGATGGGTTCCCAGACCTTCCCGGCAGGAAGCGCTGCGGCCATGGCTTCCAGCGTGGCGATGCGCTCAGAGATGGCGGGGTGGGTGGACATCAGTGTGATGACGGGAGGGCGCTGCGTCCAGAGGAGGGCCCCGTTCAACAGCATTACGACCTCAAGTTAATACCCGGCGGGCGGATTCTGTAGCCGCAGGCGTCCGGACCCACGACCGATAACAGGCACACCGGAAGCTTATTTTCAATATTTTCCGACTAATAGGCGCGAACTATTCTCCGAAAATACGGAAGGAACATCAAACCACCCTGCTCATATCATAACCCATGTTCCAGAGCTCCATTTCCAATTCCAAATTCAGCATTCGCTTCGCGATAAGCTCCGCTGCTGCAATAATTTTGAATTAATTTGAAATTCAGTCCTGCAAATGCCGATGTATCAAGTGAGACGCTGTTCATTTCTCAGAGAAATGAAGGAGCTTCGGATGCCTTACTTCAATCAACCAGACTTTATCTATGAAAACACACACGCTCTTAATCGCATGGATCCCATTCCTGACATTGGCTGGGCTCGCCGTGGCCGGGGAAGCGGATCTGGCTCCCTCGCATCAATTTACTCACGGCCTGGCGGGTATGCAGTCGGAACTCTCGTGGGACGCGCAGCCGGGCGTGCGTTACCGGGTGGAGAGTTCCTCGGACCTCGGGGCCAGCACGGGGTGGACGCCCCGTGCGGTCGTGCAGGCGGGGTCGGCTCAGGGGAAATGGGTGGACCCGGCGCCGACGGGGTCACGGCAATTCTATAAGATCCCGTTGCCAGTGGCAGAGGTCTTTTCCGTGGAGCCTGCGGTGAT
>JAYVJI010000503.1:0-4076 GCA_043769435.1 Verrucomicrobiota bacterium | reverse complement strand
GTGCCCGCTTATGGTTGGGAGCCTGATTCACGCTTCAACGCAGCCAGCATTTGCAAGGCTAGAGAGTGGGTGTCGCACAGCGCGGATGCGGACAGCGCTGTCCGGAGCCCGGCCCTCAGCGCTGCCAATTCAGGCAGTTGTTCCGGCGCAGACCAGTGCAGGGCTTTCTCCAGCCATGTGGATTCGTCACCGGCTACCCATTCCGCCATCCCTGCGCTGTGGAGCAGGGAATGACTGACTCTCTCTATCCACCGCGGCCCTGTCCGCGTCAAAACCGGCACCCCCTGCCAAAGCGATTCGCTGGTAGTAGTGCCGCCGGTATATGGCCATGGGTCCAGTTGAATGTCCACTCTTCCATAGGCCTCAAGGAATGCGAAATGCGCTGCCGGGCCCTCCAGTATCAGCCGGTCCTTGCTGATACCGTGAGCGGCAAAGCGGCGCTGCAGATGCTCCCGGTTAGACGGCGTGGCGAGCCCGCCGTTTTTTACCAGCAACCGGGAATCAGGACGTCCGTGCAGCAGCCGTGACCACGCCGCTATCACTGGAGGTGTCAGCTTGTAGAGCGCCGTGAGGCATCCCCAGGTGAAAGGGTGGCCCATGGCGCAGGGCTGGGGGCTGACCGGAGGCACCGGATAGTTGACATCGAAGGTCAGGTAACACTGAGGCAACCTGATCAGTCGTTCCGAAAATCCAGACTCGACTCCAGGCGGCGCAACGATGTCATCGGCAATGAGAGCATCCATTCCCGCCATGCCGGAGGTAGCATAGTAGTTGAACCAGCCCACGGTGAAGCGTGCCGGGCGGAGCTGTAATACCTCCATCCGCTGCGCTTGGCTATGCCCGTTCAGGTCTATCAACACATCCAGCGAATCAATTCTCATGCAGTCCGCGCAGTCAGTTGCATCCAGCGTGCTGGTGTCTCTTGCTGCATCCGTGGGCTTTCTGGTGTAGCCGGATCGGAAGCTGGTCCCC
This sequence comes from Verrucomicrobiota bacterium, assembly GCA_043769435.1. Lineage (GTDB taxonomy): Bacteria > Verrucomicrobiota > Verrucomicrobiia > Verrucomicrobiales > V1-33 > JAYVJI01. The sequence continues at coordinate 3,104 of JAYVJI010000503.1, read as the reverse complement.
CCGGCATCGGAATACAGAAAAATTCTGCACTCGGCACGATCCAGCGCATTGATCAATCCCCACACCGGCTTCATCCAGCCTGGGTCGTGGAAGTAGCTGGAGAAAAACCCCATGCGGAGTGGAGTTGCAGAAATTTCCGTATCGCCGGCCGGGGCTTTCCGGTCCGCAGCCGGATAAAGCCTGCCCATGGAGAGACGAGCTGCCAGCACTGCTTCCGGCGATGCGGACGGGCATTGCGGCAACGCCACTGCGCGGAAGATTATCGCCTTTTCACCCACTCCGCCGGCGATCGCAGCTACGTTGTGCGCCATGCTGTCTGTGATCTCTCCGAGATTGTAGAGACAAAGCGAAAGCTCATGATGCACCACAGGTGTTAGCGGGAGTGTTAGCAAAAGCGCCAGCGCATCCGCCTCGCGCTTCTGCTGCATCGCCTGCCACGCTGATTCCATGAGTCTATCTTTTTCCTGCTGCATAAAGGCGGGCAATATGGGGTTTGGTTTGGCGGAGGAAAGGGGAGAACGGTCGCTTGGTCTCGTCGCGGGGGGGCCGATGTCGTCTTGACGTCAGTGCGGAAAAAATTTCTGCTGATTCCTCTGGGATCACCTTTACGAGCGAGGATGAAGTTTCCACAATCCATCACTATTCTGCTCGGTTTTTGCTTTTCATTTTCCGGCGTCGCTCACGGGCAGGGCAGCGGGCCGGCCACTGGTCTGCGGGCATGGAAGGACTATGAAGTCATCATGTGGGTGGGTGACAGTGTCTGGAAGAAGCCGGAAAAGCTCCCGGTTTTTCTCGAGCGCCTGAAGGAGATGGGGGTGACAGCGGCGATGACGCATGGTGATGCAGACCCCAAACCGTGGGTGGAGGCAGGCTTTCCTTACTATGTGGAAAACGTGATCAACAAGGGACTCTGCCTGAAGTGGAACTCCCCGGTCACGGACTGGAATGCCTTTGTGACGAAGTGGGCTAAATCCGGGCGTCCCGACAGTGATCTGGTCCGTCCGTATTCGCTGGATGATCCGGAATGGCAGCAATGGGGCCGGAAGCGGATGGGGGAATTTGCAGTGCGGCATAAACCGCATCAACCATTGCTGGCTGACATCCGGGACGAGTTATCCACAACGATTTCAGCGAATCCCTTCGACTATGATTTTTCGCCGGCCACACTCAGCGCTTTTCGCTCATGGCTGCAAACCCAGTATCCCTCGCTGGCGGCATTGAACGCAGGTTGGGATACCAGTTTTGCCACGTGGGAGTCGGTGATGCCCTTCACCACAGATCGTATCAAGAACCGGATGGCGAGCGGGGAGGCTCTGCCCCGGGGAAATCCGGACTGGCAGGCGGTCCAGGCGCTGAAGTTCGTTCCAGCCGCGGCACGGGCGCGGGCAGTGGGATGGAATTTTGCGCCATGGGCGGATTTCCGGACTTACATGGATATCTCGCTCGCACGGGAGTTGCAGGCCTTGCGGGAGGCATGGCACGCGGTGGATCCGGCCACTCCCGTGGGGATCGAAGGCACGCAGATGCCGCATCCCTTTGGCGGGTATGACCTGTGGAGGTTGTCGCAAGCCATCGACTGGGTGGAGCCATATGATATCGCCAATGCCCGTGAGATCCTAGGTTCCTTCATGCCGGGGGGCAGGTTTCTGACCACTGTGGGGGAACAAAAGGCCCGCGAAGCTCAGCGGCGCCTATGGCACCTGCGGCTGTTGGGGGACTCCGGCTGCATCATCTGGTGGAGCGAGGACTGCATAGACTGGAGCCGTGAGGAATGGCCGCTGACGCCCCGTGCGTCCGGGCTGGCTCCGGTTTTGAAGGCCATGCGCAGCCCGCTGGCCCGGTTGTTCACAAAGGCGCGCCGGCAGTTGGACCCTGTGTTTATCCATTACAGCCAAGCATCGATTCAGGCGGCGTGGCTCATGGAGAGCACAGAGGACGGCTCTACATGGCTGCGACGGTTTTCAAGCTACGAGAGCAGCCACAGCCGTCACGCCCGGGTGAGGGAAGGCTGGGTGAAGGCGCTTGAAGACATGGGCTACAGTCCGCAGTTCACAGCTGGCCCCATCTCCGCTCTGCCGGACGGGGCCACGGTGATCCTGCCTGATTCGTGGGCGTTGAGTGACGCGGATCTGGCGGCCCTGCGATCCCGTCCGGCAGGCACGGTTCTGGGAAGTGGCTGCGCAGGAGTTTTTGATGAACGCGGACGGCTGCGCCGGAGCCCGGGCTTGGCAGAACCAGCATCACAGGATGCAGTGTGGAGCCTGACGGGCGCCGGGGCGGTGCCGGTGACGGGTATCGCCGCAGCGTATGGCAAGGCCCGTCTCCAGCCAGTGCCGGCGGGGGACTGGACCGATGCGTTGCGCTCCATTATCAGGCCGGGTGCGGCGGTGGCAGTGAGCGCTGCTGACCGCATCCGCGTCCACCGCTACAGCATGAGCGGAAAGGCCAGTCTGCTGGCGATCGAGCGGAATGTCTCCTACCAAATGAGTGAAGATCTGAGCCAGGGCGGGGGGAATGAAGCGCTGGAAAAAGAGATCTCAGTGCGTGGCGTGCTCCCGGCTCCTCTCTGGCTCTATGACCTGCGGTCAGGTAAGTCCATGGGCCACAGCAAGGAGTTCACGATAACGGTCGATCCATGGCAGCCCAGCCTCATCGCAGGCTTTGCAGCAGCGCTTCCGGAAGGGGCTGACCCGGTGGCATTTCTGGCGCGGTCCGGGGAGTAAAGGGCTTGCCTGCACCGTACCGGTCGCGCCCTTCACCCACAGGGGGATCACAGCGATGGCTCCACATCATTTAACAGCCGGGGGCGTGCTATTGGTGCTGAGGGCGTTGCTGATGTCGACGGGACTTGGGCTCTGGATGCCTAGTTGCTTAAGGAGGTCATCGACGACGGGGAGTTGGATGCGGTGGCGCAGGAGGGCGTTGACGAGTTGGTCGGGGACGTTGCCACCGGCTCCGGTGGGACCGCCGCTGCCATCGCCCCCGCCGTTGCCTCCGATGAGTTGTCCGTTGGTGCTGATCACGCGGACGCTTTCGATGTTCTCGAGTGGCTTCATGCTCGCGGCGATCAAATCGGGGGCCACCTTGGCGAGAATGGATTTCAT
>JAYVJI010000502.1:0-8145 GCA_043769435.1 Verrucomicrobiota bacterium | reverse complement strand
CCCAACCCCACCCCTGATCTCACCCTGGCTGCCAATTATAACGCCGTGGCCGCCGTCCTCGACATCGACCACTTCATCGACTACATGATGCTGAACTTTGTGGGCGGAAATCAAGACTGGGCGGATAAGAACCTCTACTGTGGACGCAGCCGTCTCCCCGGCGGAAAGTGGCGCTTTTCCAGCTGGGACGCGGAGCACACCTTCCGTACCGGCGCTGAGAATTTCATCGCCGGCGGTGGCAATGAAGTGCCGCGCGCAGGCCAGCCCAAGGACATCCATAACAAGCTGCGCGTGAATGCCGAATACAAGCTGCGCTGGGCCGACCGCGTCCGGAAGCACATGTTCAACAACGGGGCGCTCAGCGTCCCCGGCATGACCGCCGCCTTTGATTTCCGTCACATGGAACTCACTGACGCCATCCGCGGCGAGTCCGCACGATGGGGCCACGCTCGCGCCTCGCTAAACGGCAACATTCCTTACAAGCGCAGCAACTGGCTCGCGGAAACGCAGCGCATCACTGTTCTCGAATCCGGTGGCAATTCCCTGATCAAAAACCGCTGGAACCTCTACATGGCGCCTTCAACCGGCCAGTTCCGCATACCCGCCTACGGTCTCTATCCCACCACCGAAGCCCCGGACCTCGTGCAGCATGGCGGCTCGGTCCCTGCAAATTACGCACTGACCATCAATAACCTTAACACCGCCGGAGCGGGCACCATTTACTACACGCTCAATGGCAGCGACCCGCGTCTGACCGGTGGTGCCGTGGCTCCCGGCGCGCTCACCTATACCACGCCCGTGACGCTCACCACCTCCACCACCGTGAAGTCCCGCATCCTCATCGGTGCCGTCTGGTCCGCTCTCACCGAAGCCTACTACAATGTGGACACCGTCCCCGCTTCCGCTGCCAACCTCGTCATCAGTGAGTTCAACTACAACCCCTCAGATGCCACTGCCGCTGAGGTCACCGCCGGCTTTGCCGATAGCAATGACTTTGAATACATTGAGCTGCTCAACATCAGCGCCAGCACTGTCCGCCTGGCAGGATGTCAGTTCACTGCCGGCATCACCTTCCACTTTGACACCGCCTCCATCCTCGAACTCGCCCCCGGTGCCCGGCTCATCATTGCAGAGAACCCAGCCGCGTTTGCCCTCCGCTACGGTGCCACCGCTGCCAGCCGGGTCGCCGGAGCTTTTGCGCTCAACACTAACCTCTCCAATTCCGGTGAAACCCTAACATTAATGGCCGCTAATACCGCGACCATCAAGAGCTTTGCATGGAATGACAAGCTGCCCTGGCCAGTGGCCGCCGACGGCGCGGGCTACACGCTCGTGCTCATCCACCCGGAAGCGAACCCGGACCACAACCTCGCCTCGAACTGGCGGCCCAGCGCGGCAGTCCAGGGGACACCGGGAGGCAGCGACATCACCGGCTATGCCGCATGGAAAGCCGCTCACGGAGTCACCGTTGACCACGATGACGACGACAAGGACGGCATCAGCAACGTCACGGAGTATCTCCTCAAAACCGACCCCGCTTCCGCTGCCAGTCGGCCCGTGCTCGAAGGCAGCGTGCAGACATTCAGCGTCTCCCCTGGCCCCGGCCTGCCCGCCGTTCCTGGCACCTATCTCTCACTCCGCTTTGACCGCGACCCCGGTGCTGACGACATCACTTACATTCCGGAAACCTCCACTGACCTCGTCGGCTGGTCCCCTGCCCCAGCCGCCCTAGTGCGCGTAAACGTGACGCCAAATCCGAACGGAACCCAAAGCGAAGTCTGGCGTTCCACCACTACGGCCGCCGGCGACGTCCGCCGCTATGGTCGCGTACGCGTGACCGTCCCCTGACTGCCCCGGTGCGGCTCTTCAGCGCTGCGCTATCCCAAGTCACGAGGAGCTGCACGCGAAGTAGATTGAAGTCCCCGGTGCCGGATGTGGAACTAACTAACCACACCGGAGAGCAGACGGAAACCGCTGGAGCCCGCACTTTTTCTGTCCGCTCGGGGAGCTTGGTGGCAATTCATAGGAGATGACGCTTTTTCCTGCCAACGAATCCACGCCACTGCTCCGTCGCTATGTTGGCGACGGCTCTGAGGAGGCGTTTCGCGGGCTGGTGGAGCTGCACGCCGGCATGGTGCTGGGGGTGGCAAGGCGACGGCTCAATGGCAATGAGACGCTGGCGCAGGACGTCACCCAGGCGGTTTTCACAGAGCTGGCAAAACGCGCGGCTTCACTGCGGGGCGACACCGTCCTGAGCGCGTGGGTGCATCGCGTGACGTGCTGCCAGTGTGCGGCGATTGTCCGTTCTGAAACCCGCCGCCAGCGCCGCGAAACGATTGCCGCTATGATGACTGAAGATGATGCACCTAATGACACTGAGGACTCTGCCGCGTGGGCGGAGTTATCGCCACACCTTGATGAAGCCCTCAACCAATTGCCTGAGGCCGAGCGTTCTGCGTTGTTGTTGCGGTTCTTTGAAAACCGCGACCTGCGAAGCGTGGGAGCAGCGCTGGGCACGACTGAGGAAGCGGCCCGCAAGCGTGTCGCTCGGGCGCTGGAAAAACTGCGCACGATGTTTCTGCGGCGCGGGATTACTGCACCAGGTCTGGCTGCGCTGGCAGCGATGCTAGCGGCGCGCGGCACTAGTGAGGCCGCGCAAAGCATGACCTCGAAACTGGCCGCAACGGCGCTGCATCAGGCGGCTGCGGGCGGTGGCGCGGTCGCCGCGTGGACTTTTACGATCATGAAAACTGCAACTGCTACCGCGGCACTCGCGGCTTTCACACTGCCTGCGGCATGGCCTCTGAAATCTCAGCCGAGGTCGGTATCAGCAAGGCCGCACCGCGCGGACATGCGGATGGAGGATGCCACGCTCGCGCGCCTCGCCACCGGCCTGCGCGGATTGCGCCATGAAGGAACGGAGCGCGAACTCCTTGAGATCGCACTGCTCGTGTCCACGCTCTCCGCAGGCCAACTGGATGCAGCGCAGAAGCTGATCCTGGCAGGCAGCGAGGCCCCGGACTTGCTACTGCGCGCGCTCTTCGCCCGCCGTGCGGAACTGGACCTGCCTGCAGCAGTGGAGGCTGCTGAAAAGCTCGCCGGCGGCAAGGATTCGAGCGCACGGACATGGGCCTGGATGGGGCTGCTGAGCGTCTGGATGCAGACCGACCCACTCGCCGCCCTGGCTCGCGTGCAGGAGTTCGAGGAAGGGATATTCCGCGAGGCCACTACGTTTACGGCGCTAAAGTATGTCGCGCTCAGAAGTCCGCAGCAGGCTGTGGAATTGACGAACGCACTGCCCGCAGGCGAGGCGCGGGACCAGAACCGCTCAGACATCGTGAACATGTGGGCTCAGCAAGCGCCGGACGCCGCACGTGCATGGCTGGATGCGCACACGCCGGAAATTGATCGGGATAAAACAGCGCGCGCATTCTTGAGCAAGCTAAGCTACACGCGCCCAGACCTTGTTCTGCCGCAGGCGCTTCGGGAGCCGGATTTCCACATCAGAAAAGATGCCTCCCTCTTCGCTCTCCAACAGTTGGCAGTGAATAATCCAGGGTTGGCAGTCGAGGCGCTGCGCACGTTGCCCGGGGAGCTGCGGTCCGGCCACTTTGGCTATAACACCGCGCCCCATCTCGCCCGCAGTGCGCCGGACCTGCTGCGAAAACTGGTCCACGATGTGCCCGCCGGTGACTATCGGGACGGCCTGCTCAGGGGGGTAATGAATAGTCCCGATCTAACTGACCGGCGGGCCGACATTGACGCGGTGGCCCTACACAGCAGTGGCGAGGTGCGGGATAGCATTCTGCGCAGTCGCTTTCAGGACTGGCAAAAGTCCGATGCCGCTGCCGCACAGGCATGGCTGGAGGCCAGCGCATTGCCCGGCGAACTCAAACAGAAGCTCGCCGCGCCATGAAATTTCACGCATTGTCTTTAGGCATCATAGCGCTGTCACTGGCCGCAGGCTGGAGCGTGCGGATGTGGCGGCAGCAACAGTCCGGCGAGCGCGAGCAGCAGGCTGCGAGGGATCAGTCGGACCAGACAAAACGGACCGCCCCCTCGCCATCGCCGACGCCAGAGCCACCACCGGCCCTAGCGGAAAATCCGCTGCGCACCCAGCTCACCGGTCTGCTGGAAATGGTCACCGCACTGCGCACGGTGGAGGACTGTCAACGCCTGCTCGAAGCGCTTTCCCGGCAACCTATGGACGACTACTCTGTTGAGTCCCTCCCCGTGCCCATTTGGCATTTACTTTTCAAAAAGTGGACCGCGCTGGATCCCCTCAGTGCTATGCACGCCAGCAACGCGGTGCCACAACGGCAACTGGCCAGTAACTTACTGCGGACGGTGATGGAAACGTGGGTGGCCCGGGATCGCGAGACCGCGCTCGCGGCGCTCAAAGACCTGCCCCATGGTTGGGCGCAGTCGATGGGAGCCAGTGTTTTGTTCGGGGCCCTAGGAAAGAGCGATCCCGCCGGTGCGCTGCACCTCCTGACCACACTGCCGCCTGAGCAAGGGCGCGATGACCATATTGCCAGCGTGCTCAACGGCTGGGCGCAAACCGATCCGCAGTCTGCTCTGGCCTGGGTGCTGACGGAAAAGGACACGCCGACACGCATGGGTCGCTTGGAGGGTTTGCTGCGCGGTGGTTTTCAATATCAAAATACGCAACTTGCATGGGACACGGTTTTACAGCATGTCACCGATCCGGTACGACGCAGCGAACTGCTGGGCAGCATGGTCATGACGTCCGGTCAGTCGGCACCTGCTGACACACTGCGGCGTATTCAAAAACTGCCGGAGCAGGAACGCGCCAGTCATTTATATTCGCTGGGTGAGTGGACTTACCATGTGCGCCGGGAGTCTACGGCTGCGGCGGAGCTGGAAGCGCTAGTCCCTGCATCCGGCCCTGAGCGCGATTCGTGGACCGCCGGCTGCGCGCGGGGGTTTCTGATAGATGGCGACAAGCCCGATCCGGCAGCGGCGCTGGCCCTCATTGCTAGGCTGCCCAGCGGCGAGCAGCGGAATTCATTACTCAAGGAAGCAGGAGAGGTCTGGGCCAAACGTGATGCCTTCACTGCTTCGGAATACTTTAACACCCAACCACCCGGACCAGACCGCGATGCGATGCTGGGCGAATATGTGCGCGCGCATTTTTCCAATGACCCGGAAGCCGCGCTCATCTGGAGCACGGCCATCACAGATTCTGGCAAGCGCAGCCGGCGACTTGATGAACTGCTCCCTCAATGGCATCAGCGCGATGCCTCCGCTGCCGAGATGTGGGTGCAAACCAGCGACCGGCTAGCCGAAGGAGAGCGCGCCGCCCTGCTGGAAAAAGCACGCAGTCATTGAGCCGATCTCAGCACAGCACGCGATTTGAAAGCTGTGGTGACTTTAATAAGCATAAGGCCTTCGTGGCTTCCGTTCACAATACCCAATACCCACAATTAATTCACTCCCGGAATCACACAGGAACGAGGGAACGAGGGAACGAGGCCTCACACTGATTTTTTGTAACCAGGGGGTGGCGGGCGTTGTCACTTGGAATGATTCCCGTTATTCCTATGAAGCGCCCAATACTTTTCCTGACCTTTGCCAGCCTCGTTGCGACGTCACTTTTCGTCACAGCCGCGCCGGGGAAAAAAAACAAGCGCGCGCGGCAGCAGGAGGAGATTCCTGCTGTCCCCCCTCCACCTCCCACCGCCCCTGGACCGGTCACGGCAAATCCTTGGCACGCATGGACGGCCTCCGGAGGAGAGGTTTTGGATGGCAAATTTCTGGCTTTGGAAAACGGTATCCTAACGGTGGAAGGCCGCGATGGACAGGCCTCCCGGTTTCCTATTGTTAGGTTGAGTGCGGCGGATCAGGAATTTGCACGGGCTTGCAAAAGCCTGCAGCCACGGGTTCCGCTCGGCCAGGATATAATTCTCAGAGCCGCTGCCCGGCTGGATGAGTTGATCGAAGCCGGCTTGAAGGAAAAGGGCGTGGCTGCGAACCCGAAAACGGACGACGCTGTCTTTGTCCGCAGGGTCTATCTGGACACTGCGGGCCGGATCCCCACGCAGGCGGAAGTCACCGCTTTTCTCAACAGCCCCGCACCGGACAAACGTGCAGGGCTGATCAATACTCTGCTCAACTCGCCAGGCTACACAATGCACATGTTCAACTGGCTGGCTGACACCCTCCGCGTGAAGGATGACTACGGCAAAGGAGCGAAGGCATTTCTCTATGAGGACTGGCTGAAAAACCAGATCGCTATGAACCGCACGTGGGACGGCATCGTCAAGGACATGCTGACCGCCGACGGAAAGCTGAATGTGAATGGAGCAGCAGGCTTTCTCCTTCGCGATGCCCAGATGCCCCTGGACGGAGTGTCGAACCTGCTAACCACTTTCCTAGGAGCCAATGTTTCCTGCGCCCAATGCCATGACCACCCCTTCGCAGACTGGACCCAAAAGGACTTTTATGGCATGGCGGCCTTTTTCGGTGCCACTGACGGGTATCATGAGGAAACTTTCCGGGCTATCCGCCGGCTCGTAAAAAGCAGTCCCAAAAAAGGTATCCTGCAGCAGGTGCTGGGCAGCAATCCCTATGATCTGGTGGACTTGGGGAAAAATAGACTGAAATTCCCTGCGGACTACAAGTATGACAACGCGAGGCCCGGTCAGAAGGTCGAGCCTGCGCTTATCCAGTGGGATGACGGAAAGCCGACCGATGCGGCCTACAAGGTAGACGCTGCAAATCCCGGAAAGCTCCGCGATGAGTTCGCTGCATGGATGACCCATCATGACAATCCCCGCTTTGCCACTAACATAGCCAACCGGGTGTGGAAAAAGTTATTTGGCGTAGCCGTGCAGGAGCCGGTCTCTGATATTGACGACCCTTCCGGGGCGGCAAATCCGGCCCTCCTGAAGCAGCTTACAATCTATATGGTTCAAGCTAAGTTCGACCTCAGAGAATTTCAACGCATCCTCCTCAATACCGCAGCCTATCAACGCCGGAGCAGCAGCGCCCCCGAGGACCTTAAATCCTACTGCTTCCCCGGGCCAGTCTTCCGGCGCCTGAGCGCCGAGCAGGCGTGGGACTCCATCCTCACCATGGCCGTCGGGGACAGCATCGACAACAGCCTGCTGCGGAGAGGGGATGACCTGCAAAAGACCGCGATCCCTGACTCGCAGATCACAGAGAACGGCGTGAAAGAAGTCATGGCGCTGGCCGGAAACTTTCAGGGCCTAGGCGGCGGGGGCGGTGGGAAGAAGGGCAAAGGCAAGGTAAATCCACGGGCTCTGGGCCAAGCTTATGAAGGCAGTATTCCTCAGGTGAAGGCCGGGCTGCTGCTGGCGCGGGCCTCTGAGCTGCCCCAGCCGGCACCGGAGTCTCATTTTCTCCGACTCTTTGGCCAGAGCGACCGCCTTGTGCCTGACACCAATACCACCGACGGCAGCGTCCCCCAGATGCTCTCGCTGATGAACGGCCCGGTGCAGGCCATCATCACCCGCGGCTCCAGCGTGATGGCCGGGGTCGGAGCCGCCCTGGGCCCTGACAAAATCACGGCACTCTACCAGTCCTTCTTTGCCCGGCGGCCTACTCAGGAGGAACGAGAGAAGGCCATCACTGCTCTGGAACGCGGCCTGACTCCGGCTGATCTCGCATGGGTCCTCCTAAACTCCCGGGAGTTTCTCTTCATCCAGTAGATATACCCAACCCCCAACCCATTTATTTGTTATTTGTTATGAAATACAGCCGCGATTCCTCTAGTGAAATCAACCGACGTTCCTTTGTTGAACATATAGCCCGCACTGCCTTCGGGCTGAGCGTAATGCCGTTTTTACCTGGTCAAAATCTTCTAGCTGAGGATGCAAAGCCCGCAGTAACCGGGGGCTCTGGATTTGGCAAGGCAAAGGCCGTCATCATGATCCAGTTGTCCGGTGGGCTCAGCCAGATCGACAGCTTTGACCCCAAGACCGGCCCGTCAAAGGGACCGGGTACTCCCCTTAGCACCAAGGCGGGCTATCAGGTGACGTCCTATTTGCCGGAGATCGCCAGGGTGGCGGACAGGATCAGTGTGATCCGCAGCATGACGGCCAAGGTCGGTGTGCATGAGTCCGCCCGCTACCTAATGCGGACCGGTTTTGAGAAGCGCGG
>JAYVJI010000501.1:0-1995 GCA_043769435.1 Verrucomicrobiota bacterium | reverse complement strand
GCAGCCTCCAGCCGCTTCAAGACTGGACGTGCCAGCTTCCTAGCGTCTGTCCAATAGCCGCTGTTGAATGGGGGCTGCCCGCAGCAGGTCAATTCTTCCGGAAATTCAATGGTGTGCCCCAGCTTTTCGAGAATCTGCACCATGGCGATGCCGACCGTGGGATAGACAGCATCAATGAAGCAGGGAATAAATAAAGTGACGTTCATTTCGATGGCGAAAGCGGTGGTGTCGCGGGCAGCGCTGAAATCATACGGTGATGAGATGGGGTGTCCGGCGATTTTTCAATCGGCCAGATTGGAAACCACACAGGTATCAGAGGCAGGCCGGGCAGTCGCTATATTTTTTATCAGCTGCCGTCCCGCATTGCATCCGTCCTGAAACTGTTCATTGTCCGCTATCAAATCACATGCCATGAAGCTTCTGAACAAATCTTCCCCAGCCAAACGCCCTAGCCGGACATCCCGTGCCGCAGCCCCTTCACTCGATTTTGCAGGGGGCTGGGACTATGCGCCAGCGCCAGAGTCGGTAAGGCCAGCGTTGCGGCAGGAATATGGACTGTATATTGATGGAAAGTGGCAAAGGGCTAAATCCGGGAAAGTTTTTTCCACAATAAACCCGGCAACCGAGCAGGTGCTGGCACAGGTCGCTGATGCTGGCGGTGAGGATGTCGCGCTCGCTGTGACTGCTGCGAGACAGGCCTATGACAAGGTCTGGTCGAAAACATCCGGGCTGGAGCGGGGAAAGTACCTCTATCGCATAGCCCGGCTCATTCAAGAAAAAGCGCGGGAGCTGGCGGTGCTCGAAACTCTGAATGGAGGGAAGCCTATCCGGGAGAGCAGGGACGTGGATATTCCACTGGCGGCAGCGCACTTTTTTTACTGTGCAGGCTGGGCGGATAAGCTGGCATATGCATTTCCAGGGGCGAAAGTGAGCCCGCTGGGTGTCGCCGGCCAGGTCATTCCCTGGAACTTCCCTCTACTGATGGCCGCGTGGAAAATAGCGCCGGCTCTGGCCTGTGGTAACACGGTGGTGCTCAAACCAGCAGAAACCACGCCACTAACAGCGCTGCATCTGGCCGCCATTTTGGAGGAGGCTGGACTGCCCCCTGGCGTGGTCAATATTCTCCCTGGTGGCAGGGAGGCAGGGGCCAGTCTTGTTCAGCATCCCGGCCTCGATAAAGTGGCCTTCACAGGGTCCACGGCAGTGGGAAAATGGATCGCCAAGAGCCTGGCCGGCACCGGCAGAAAACTGACTCTGGAACTCGGAGGTAAGGCGGCTAACATACTTTTCGCCGATGCGCCGCTGGATCAGGCGGTGGAAGGAATCATCAACGGCATTTACTTTAATCAGGGCCATGTGTGCTGCGCAGGGAGCCGTCTGCTGGTGGAGGAATGCATCGCTCCAGTGGTGATTCAAAAATTGAAAAACCGTCTCCGTACGATGCGCATGGGAGATCCACTGGATAAGAATACAGATATCGGCGCGATCAACAGTGCAGCTCAGTTGGCGAGAATCCGAGAGCTGGTAGGCAGCGGTCAGGAAGAAGGCGCTGAATTTTATCAATCGGCGTGTTCCGTCCCGGGCAAAGGCTTCTGGTTTGCGCCGTCTTTCTTTACCGGTGTCACCGCAAGCCACCGCATAGCCCGCGAGGAAATCTTCGGCCCGGTGCTCAGCATCATGACATTCCGCACTCCTGATGAGGCCATTGAGCGTGCCAACAATACTTGCTATGGACTGAGTGCAGGTGTTTGGACGGACAAGGGCAGCAAGATCTTTCACATGGGAAGCAAGCTGAAGGCAGGTGTGGTTTGGGCGAATACCTATAACAAGTTCGACCCGGCCAGCCCTTTCGGAGGATACCGGGAAAGCGGTTTTGGCCGGGAAGGTGGCCTTGCTGGATTGCGGCCTTATGTCTCTATTTAATATTTTTAACGATATGATATCACTGCGCTTATTTGCTGTTTTTTCTCTGGTGGTTGGGTTGGCCCGTGCTCA
>JAYVJI010000500.1:0-3584 GCA_043769435.1 Verrucomicrobiota bacterium | reverse complement strand
TGCCGACGGCCATGCCTCTGGACGGACGCATCCAGAGTATCCGCAGCTGGCTGAATGCCCGGACCAAATACAGCACGGTGATCAAGAACGAAAAAGGCTGGGATGCGCTGGACAACTTTCTGCTCAATGAGCGCGCCGGTGTCTGTGACCATTATGCCACAGCGGGATGCCTCCTGCTGCGGGCCATGGGTATTCCCTCCCGTATCGCTTACGGCTATACTGGAGGGGTGCTGGATCCTGCCACTGGGCGGTATGTCTTTACGGATGACTCTGCTCACGCCTGGACGGAAGTCCTGCTGGTAGGCCATGGCTGGGCCGCAGTGGACTTCACTCCGGCGGAACACCAGGGCCATCTCCAGGGCAATATGAACCCGGCCACGCCGCCGCCAGTGGAGGGTTTCACCTCGCCAGAGCCGGAGCCGGACAGTCTCGCCAACCTCAAGGAACCGGAGCCTGAGAACAGCCTAACGGAAGTCAACTTCTGGGCAAGGCTCACGAAATTCTTCGACGCGACTGCTCGGGAATGGCTGGACCGGCTGAAATGGGTGGCGCTGCTGGTGGTGGGTGCATGGCTCCTTTACCGAACCTTTCGCCGCGGCAAATCTGTTAGCAGAGAAGGCGTGAAAATGTTCGACGACCGGCAGCCGGCGTATTACGATGCCTTCATTCGCGTCTGCACCGCTGCCGGTTGCCCGCGACCCCGGGGGGCCACAGCCAGGGAGTATTGCCGTCTGCTCAAGGACGCAGGTTACATCGGGACGGAGTTCAAAAGCATGATCCAATACCACTACCGCACCCGCTATGAGCAGGCGGAAAAGGAACCTGAAACCGAGCAGGAAATCATGAAGCGCGTCCGCGAACTGGAAGAACGGTTGAAACCTGTGGTGGCCCTCCAGCCACCCCTGCGGGCCTGAAGGAATCTGCCACCGCTTCATGATCAGGCACCTGTTTACGCTGGCCCGCATTTCCAATCTTCCCACGGTTTGGTCGAACGTGATCGCTGCGTGGCTCATCGGCGGGGGCACTCTGCTCAGTCCGGTGCTGGCCGCAGTCATGGCGGGAGCTTCCCTTATTTATGCGGCCGGTTGTACGCTGAATGACGCGCTGGATGCCCGCTGGGATGCGCAGCACCGTCCGGACCGCGTCATTCCTTCTGGAGGGATGAGCCTGCGTGCAGTCTGGTTGGCAGGCGTGCTGGAAATGCTGGCCGGCCTAGCTTGTATCATCGCCGCTGCGCCCGGCACGGTCCTTTCCGCACTCACCCTGGCGGCATGCATCCTCCTCTATGATTCCTGGCATAAGCAGTCGCCGCTCAGCGTCATCATCATGGGAGCCTGCCGCTGGCTGCTGTATGCCGTGGCTGGAGCGGCTGCGGGAAACATTCTTCCTGCCATGGCGGGGGGGGCAGTGGTTTGGCTCTACATCATAGTGCTCAGCCTCATCGCCCGTGGTGAAGCTACCCGCGCGGAGCATACCCCCCGGAGCCGCTGGCTGATACTCCTCATACCTGTCTCACTCGTTATCCTCGCGGCCGTGGCCCACGGTTCGGGCAGCCTCCAAATCCCCAGCTGGGACAACCTCCCGAGCTCCGCCTCCCGCTGGCGTTATTGGCTGCTGCTGCTCTCGCCGGCGCTGGCTTTTGGTCTTATGGCGGCCATACTCGTCACCACATTGCTTCCCCGTCCGGTGAAGCCTGGACCTGCGGTGAACCTCATGCTGGCCTCTATCCCGTTGCTGGATGGCTGCGTCCTTGCTGCCCTTACCGGCTGGCATCCGGCCCTAGCGTTATCCGTCGCCGGATTCCTTCTCGCCCGCGCTATGCAGCGATGGTTTTCAGCCACCTGAGATGCCCCGCGCCGGGGGTGGGCTTGCCGGGTGATCCCGTGTGGCCCTACCATTACCATACCGGTCAATTCTTCTTCGCAGAATCTATCTGCAGCACTGTCTCGCCGGCACGGCACATGTCCAGGTGGTCACGGGCTTGGATTTCGATGTAGGCGGGATCCAGACGGACCATCTGGAGCGCAGCGGTTTTCATCCCCAGCGTCTCCTTGAGTTCGTCCCTCCGCCCTTCCACCCGTCTGGCCTCGGCATCCACGGCTCGGTAGCTGCGGAGTTTGGGCACGAATGGCACCAGCATGCAGCCCAGAATCAACAGGAAAATAACTATTCCAGTGATGCGGCTGATGGAATTCCATCCGGTGGATATCGGCTGTGGTTGACTGCTTCGGGCCATGGTTTTGGAAATTTGGGAGGACGTCGGAAAATGGTTAGGCCGCAGGGAGAAGCGCTCGCTCCTCCCCGCGGCGGGAATGACTCGCGGCTAGTGCTTCATGCGGCCACCGTAGACGGCCTCTGTGCCCAGAAGTTGCTCGATCCGCAGGAGCTGGTTGTATTTCGCGATCCGGTCTGAGCGGCTCATCGAGCCAGTCTTGATCTGGCCGCAGTTCGTGGCCACCGCCAGATCGGCGATGGTGCTGTCTTCCGTCTCCCCGGAGCGGTGGCTCATGACGGCGGTGTAGCCATGGCGGTGCGCCAGTTCCACACTGTCCAGCGTTTCTGTCAGGCTTCCAATCTGGTTGACCTTCACGAGGATGGAGTTGGCAGTGCCGGAGTCGATACCCCGCTGGAGGAATTTCACATTCGTAACGAAGAGGTCATCCCCCACCAGCTGCGTCGTCTTGCCGAGCTTATCCGTCAGCAGCTTCCACGTTGCCCAGTCATTCTCCCCGCAACCGTCCTCGATGGAAATGATAGGGTAGCGCTTCTTCAGGTCGGCGTAATAGTCGACGATTTCAGCGCCGGATTTGATCGAGCCATCAGACTTCTTGAACACATAGGCATTCTTGCTCTTGTCGTAGAATTCCGAGGCGGCGCAGTCCAGAGCGATGAAAATCTGCTCGCCCAGCTTGTAGCCCGCTTTATCAACAGCCTCAGCGATCACGGCCAGCGCATCGTCAGCGCTCTTCAGCGTCGGGGCGAACCCGCCCTCGTCGCCCACTGCTGTGCTCAGACCGCGGTCATGCAGCACTTTTTTAAGCGAATGAAAAATCTCTGCGCCATAGCGGATAGCTTCGGAGAAACTCGGCGCACCTTTTGGCATGACCATGAATTCCTGAAAATCGATGGGGGCGTCACTGTGCGCGCCGCCGTTGATGATGTTCATCATGGGCACCGGCAGGACCTTCGCGTTCGGACCGCCTATGTAGCGGAAAAGCGGCATCCTCAGTTGCGCAGCGGCGGCCTTGGCCAGCGCTAGGCTCACGCCCAGGATCGCATTCGCCCCCAGCTTAGCCTTATTCGCTGTGCCGTCCAGCCCGAGCATGATCGCATCGATGAGGCCCTGTTCTGACGCGTCCTTCCCGAGAATCGCCGGGGCTATGGTTTTATTCACAGCGCCCACTGCTTTCAGCACCCCTTTGCCCAGGAATCGCTTCTTGTCGCCGTCCCGCAGTTCCCATGCCTCGTGCTCGCCGGTGCTCGCTCCACTGGGCACCGCCGCACGGCCGGTGGCCCCGCCTGCCAGGATGACGTCCACTTCCACTGTAGGATTTCCCCGGGAGTCGATGACTTCCCGGCCGATG
>JAYVJI010000499.1:0-3040 GCA_043769435.1 Verrucomicrobiota bacterium | reverse complement strand
AGGATACATGTATGGATCATGCAGGTCCGGCAGAATGACGACATCAAAAGTCAGGCCCTTGCTCTTGTGCAGGGTCATGACCTGGATGGCCTTTCCCTGGGCTATTTCCCGCTGTTGCCAGTCCCTAGCATAACTGAGGAAGGCATCCACGTCCCGGCTACCGGCCACGTCCCATTCCTGCGCACAACGGCAGAGGGCTTCCAAGCGGGCGATGCTGAATCCATCCATGCCCGGCAGCGCCCGGCGCAGGGCGTCCATCCAGCGACGCACCATGGGCTCGGCGCCGGAGTCCTGAAACGCCCTGAGAAATTCCACCGTGAAAGGCACCCGCAACTGCTTCCAGCATTCAGCTGCTGTAGTGCCGCTGGCCTTCCAGCGCTTCTCTATGATTCTCCGCAGCGGAGTCATCCCTACGTGCTGCCATGCGAAATCATCCTGGGGATGCGCGCCCGCAGCCATCAGGGAAAGCACCGCCGCACAGGCGGGGTTATCAGTGGCCACAGAGACGTCCGCTTCACAGACCACTTCCATCCCCGTGAGCTTCCGCAGGATGTCCGCGATGTCTCTGGCGCGGGCATTCCGGTGGCACAGCACGGCGCAGGAAAGCCCGCGGCGCAGCGGGTCCAGTTGCCGGATGAGTTGTGCCGCAGCTGTCCATACTGCGGCATCCTTGTTATCGCCCTTTTCCACCGGCACTTCCGCCAGGACTGCGCACCCGGGACGTTCCCTCGCAGGGCAGTGGTCCTGCCACGGCCACAGCGCCGCAGCTCCCCGCAGCGACTCCATCTCCGCCATCCGGGCTTTGTTTCCCATCAGGCGGTTCACCATGTTCACTACCGCTGATCCACTGCGCCAGGAATCATGAAGCGGCACGGTTTCGATGGCCTCGCTGCTGCCGGAATTATAGTGCTCCAGTATCTCGCGGAAGAGCCCTGGCTCAGCTCCCCGCCAGACGTGAATACTTTGCTTGGGATCACCCACTGCGAAAAAGGAGCGCTGCCCTCCGGGATCCTGGATCACTTCATCGCACAGATTCCTCAGCACGTTCCACTGCACCCTACTGGTGTCCTGAAACTCATCCAGCAGCCAGTGTTGATAACGGGCGTCCAGACGATAGTCGATGAGTTCACGAGCTGCGGTATTCTGGCCCCGGCGCGCCGTCAGGGCCGTGTTGCCGGACGCATCCGGTGCGATGTCCCCGCTCAGGATCAGCTGCACATCCTGAAAGGTCAGCTTCCCCTGACGCCGGACCATGTCGTGATAGTGCCGGTCATACAGCGCCAGCATTTTGTAAATGCCGCGCGTCTGCCGCAGGGACACTTCCAGCAATTCATGAATGAAATGACACACCAAATTATAGATGTCCTGAGCGCCCTTTCCAGTCAGGCTGACCTTCTTGAAGTTAGTGATCTCCGCCTCGCCCTTTGCCAGACCGGGCAGCACTGCTATCAACTTGTCTAGGAGATCCTTCATGTCCTTGTCGATGGGCGTCCCCGCCGAGTGGCTGGCCATCAGGTCAAAAAAACGGTTCCATTTGCTAACAGCTTTATCGCTCTGTCCGGTCAGCGCGGCTGCCGCCTCCCTCCCTGCGTTGAGGAGCGCGGTGCGGCTGCCCTGCGGCCTGGCCAGCATGGATCCCTCTGGCCAGATCGTGGCTTCCTGCCCCCAGCATTCCTCCCCCGGAGCGATCAGAAAATACTCGTGCCACTCATCCACATATTTATCTAGGGAATTTCCCAGACCAGTTTCCTCCCTGCCGAAATTTGCCTCCTGAAAGGCGATCAGGAAATCCTTCTGCGCTTCAGCATTGCTCTGACCAGGAGCGAAAACCCGGGCGAAAACCCGATCCTGCTCCAGCCCCCGTGCGTGCCGGTCCAGGATGCCAAACTCTCCCGCCAGCCCTAGCTCGAAGGGGAATGAGCGCGCGATGCGGATAAAGAACGAATCAAATGTGCTCAGTGACAACAAGTGCAGGGCCTTCACTAGGGCTGACAAGTGACTGAGAAAATCCGCAGACTTCAATGCGGGTTGCGCCACATCCGCAGCCAGCCGGGCGGCGCTCCCCTCATCAGATGCCGCCTCCGCTAGGCGGTGGAGGATGGCATTGAAGAACTCCCCGGCTGCCTTGCGTGAAAAAGTCAGGGCAATGATCGATTCAGGCGCGGCACCCATCGTCAGCAGGCGCAGAAAACGCACCGTCAGGCTATAGGTTTTCCCGGAGCCCGCCGATGCGGTGATCATTTGGTGAGGGAGCATTCCCCAAAATGACCCGTGCCCCGCGCACTGCAACGGCAAGGAGCCACATTCCTAGCGGAAGCAGCGGAAACAACAGTCGCCACCTTACCTTTCCTCCCGAAATTATGAATTCATCGCAAAAATGCTGTCAAAAATGCGAATTTTCGCGAGGTTTTTCCGAGAACGAGTAATTATTTCTACAAAATGAGTAAAATTATCATATTTTATTTGCAATCTTTGCAATAGCGACTATAATTACGACACAATCAAGAAAAACCAAACCAACTCAACGAACAATATGAAAACTACAGATTCCTCCAGCTACATCGACAAGCTCTCCACAGTTGCTTTCGCCGCCTCGGTTTTCTCATTGCTTTACTTCACTGTGATCAACCTGATCGCCTGATCCCCCCCCGCCGCAGCAGCCTCAGCCGCAGCCGCAGCAGCCGCAGTCTACCTTTGAGATCGTCCACCCGGGCCGCAATTGGCCGCAGCAGCCAGCAGCAGCCGCAGTATAAGCGAGCGTAGGGCGTCTGACTCAGGGCCGGGAATCACTAAACGCGGCGAGCCATGGAACAGCATGGAACAGCTACTCGCTTCCACGCCCAGTCCTCCCATTTGAAGCCCGGCACGCGGGCAAATGTCCAGCGACAATTATAATAACTTGGCGACAATTATAATTGCCCCCCTAGGCTCCCTCGGTTGGCGGGGGTTTTAGGGGGGCTGCCGATACTGGCTCTATCCCTTTGTGCGCCTGCCAGCGCCCCCCCCCTTGAGCCATTGGGGAGAGGGCATCCCCCCCCGC
>JAYVJI010000498.1:0-2061 GCA_043769435.1 Verrucomicrobiota bacterium | reverse complement strand
GCCCGGGACGCAAATTCTTTGTGCGCCGGAAAGCCCCTAACACAAACCGATGCCCGCTTCTCCCTCTTTGCGTGATTGCGTGAGCCCCCTCAAGGCTTTTGGGCTAAATTACTGAGGTCTGAGGATTTGCCCGCGACGAGTTCAGTTTAGTTCTGAGTTCTGGGAACTGCGGCGCGTTCTCTATCTTTCTATGCTATTCTACGCCGGTGGGTGCAGTTTCACGGCTGCGCTGCGTCTGCCGCTGGTTTTGATGTTCAGGAGTTCCACGAAAACGCTGAAGGCCATGGCGAAGTAGACGTAGCCTTTGGGTATGGCGAAGTGGGCGGCCTCCGCGAGGAGGTTGGTGCCGATGAGGAGCAGGAATGCGAGCGCCAGAATTTTAACGGTCGGGTGGCGGTCCACAAAGTTGCTCACGGCATTGACGGCGACGATCATGATGACGGTGCTGATGAGTACGGCCATGATCATAACGGGGATTTCCTTGACCATGCCGACGGCTGTAATAATGGAGTCGAGGCTGAAGATGATGTTCATGAACATGATCTGCATGAGCACGGCGCGGCGCAGTTTTGAAAGGGAGGCGGGGGGTGCCCCGGATGGCGACAGGGCGGCGTCACTGTCACCGGAGATGTCGGCCCCAGTGCCCGGAGCGCTTTCGGCGTTGCCATCGCCCTCGAGTTTATGATGGATCTCCCTGACGGACTGGTATAGCAGAAATAGGCCGCCTATGAGCAGGACGAGGTCTTTACCCGTGAGGCCGAGTTTACCTTGCTGCAGGACTGCTGTGGTGCCGTCCATGCCCGGGTGCGAGTGCTGCTCAAAGGGCCACCAGATGCTGAACAGCGGCTTCTCCATGCCGAGGATGAGGCCCAACAGCACGAGGAAGAGAAGGCGGGGGATGACGGCAAGGATCAGTCCTTTCCGGCGCACTTCAGGTCTGCTTGCCTCAGGGAGCTTACCGCTGAGGATGGAAATGAAGACGATGTTGTCGATGCCGAGGACGACCTCTAGGGCGACGAGGGTGAGCAGGCCCATCCATGCGGCGCTGTTGGTCATCCATGAGAAGTCCGTCAGGTGGTGCCAAAATTCGGCTAGGTATTCGGTCATGGCAGGTCAGGAAAAGAATCGTTTGGCTTTTTCAAAGAAGGACTCAGCCATGGGTTCATTGGCCTCTCCGCAGGAATCACTGAATGCCTTGAGCAGTTCTTTTTGGCTGGCGTTCAAGTTTGTGGGAACCTCCACTTGAACGCGCACCATGAGGTCTCCTTTGGCGGTGCTGTTGAGGCGGGGCATTCCTTTGCCGCGCAGGCGGAAGATAGTGCCGCCCTGGCTGCCGGAGGGGATGCGGAGGGTGGCTTTTCCTTCCAGTGTGGGTACCACCAAATCCCCGCCTAGGGCGGCCCGGGCAAAGCTCAGCGGCACCTCGCAGTAGAGGTCGTCACCCTCCCTTTCGAAGAGTTCGTGCTTCTTCATATGGATGACGACATAGAGGTCGCCGGCGGGTCCGCCGCGCGCTCCCATGTCGCCATTACCGCTGCTGCGGAGGCGGGCGCCCTCTGTGATGCCGGCGGGTATGCGGATCTTGATGCGGCCTGCTTTTTCGATGCGCCCCTGGCCTTTGCAGTCGGGGCAGGGATTGGAAATCAACTGGCCACTGCCGCCACAATCCGGGCAATGTTGCTGCACCTGGAAGAATCCGCGGGTGGTGATGACCTGGCCTGCACCGCCGCATGTCGGACAGGTCTTGACGCCGCCGGGTTTGCTGGAGCCTGTGCCGTTGCACTTTTCACAGTTCGCGGCCCGTTCCAGTTCTATCTGCTTTTCTGCGCCGCGGGCCGCCTCTTCCAGCGTGACCTCTAGGTCGTAACGTAGATCACTGCCCCGGGCAGCGCCTCCGGCACCGCCGCGCTGCCGTCCGCCGCCGAAGAATTCCTCAAAGATGCTGCCACCGCCACCGCCGCTGAATACTTCCCGGAAAATGTCAAACGGGTCGTGGGCTGCTCCACCGCCGCCCGGGGCGCGTCCTGCGGTGAAGGCCTGATGCCCGTAGCGGTCGTAGGC
>JAYVJI010000497.1:0-2481 GCA_043769435.1 Verrucomicrobiota bacterium | reverse complement strand
CGAAATAATCCTCCTGCCGCAGGCAGCTGCCTCCGGGCACGCGCTGGATGAGTTGGCCTCGCAGCTTTTCAGTATCGCTCCGCCCGCACGGCAGCATCCGGAGGTGCAGTTATCATTTGCTTCCAGCGGGGAGCAGGCTCTGGCCATGGTGGAGGCATCCCTGCACAGCGGGCTGCCCTTTGCCATGGCTTTCATGGATGTCCAGATGCCGCCCGGCTGGGATGGCGTTCAGACCGTGATGGAACTCTGGAAGGTTGACCCCAATCTCCAGGTTGTTTTTTGCACGGCCTATTCCGTCTATTCATGGGCAGATCTTGCCGAGCGGCTGGGACATTCCGACAAGTTCCTGATGTTGAAAAAACCATTTGAGGCGATAGAGGTCACGCAGTTGGCCGTGGCCATGCTACAGAAGTGGGATGCCACCCGCGAGGCCGCCCGGCGGGTGTCTGAACTGGACGCGCTGGTGAAGGAGCGGACGCTTCATCTTGAAGCACAGGTGGAGGCCACCAGGGCCAGTGAGGACCGGTTTTCCAATGCGTTTCACCTCACGCCCATGCCTATGCTCATGCTGCGTGCGGGCAGCTTGCAGGTGGTGGATGCCAATGAAACGCTTTGCCTGCTGGCGGGGACAAAAGCCATGCCGGGCATGGATAGAAATTCCGCTGTGGCCCAGCTCCTTCGATCCAATCCAGCCTTCATTCAGTGCCTTGATTCCCCGTTACCGCTGCGCAGCGTACAATGTGACCTCTCTGTCCCGGGCGGCGAGCGCAGGACGCTTGTGGTTTCACGGGAGTTCTTCCACACGGGAGGCGAGGCGCATATGCTCATCGTTGCGGAAGACATAACGGAACGCCTAGCTGGAGAGGAACGCCTGCGGCAGAGTCAAAAAATGGAAGCTGTGGGCCAGCTCGCCGCCGGTATTGCCCATGACTTTAATAACATAATGACGGTTATTCTCGGCCGCATCAGCGATCACGTCGCGGATCCTGAAATGCCGGAAACCTACCGTGAATCCCTGACAGAGGTATTGACCTCCGGCACCCGCGCGGCGGAACTCACGAGGCAGTTGCTGGCATTTGGCCGCCGCCAGGCCCTCACCCCTCAGCCGTTGCATATGGAGGAAACACTCCGCAGCCAGGTAGCCATGCTGGGGCGTGTGATCAGCGAAAACTATACCCTAGATCTTCAGTTTGATCCCACGCTGCCGGCTGTCATGGCGGACCCTGCTGCCGTGCACCACATCGTCATGAACCTGGTCATCAATGCCCGCGACGCCATGCCTCATGGCGGGTTGATTCAACTGCGTGGTCACGCGGAAACGGTGGTCGCCGACCGGCGCGCAGGCGCAGACGGTCTGAAGGTGAAGGGCGGAGAATACATCTGCCTCAGCATCCGTGACAAAGGCTGCGGCATGGATGAGCGCCTGCGTACCAGAATTTTTGAACCCTTCTTTACCACCAAGGAGGTGGGCAAAGGCAGCGGACTGGGGCTGCCCATGGTCTATGGCTTGGTGGCCCAGCTCTCCGGCTGGCTGGAAGTGGATTCCCAGCCAGGACAAGGGTCTGAGTTCCGGGTCTATCTGCCCGCCGCCGGAGCTGAACTGCCGGTCAAAAAATCGCTGATCCTGCGCAGCCAGAGGCTCCCTTGCGGCAAGGGACTCACCGCCATGATAGTGGAAGACGATGCGCCTATCCGCCGCATGCTCAGCCAGATGGTGAAGCGCTTCGGCTTCGAGATCATCAGCGCCTCCAGCGGCCATGAGGCATTGGCTCTCTGGGAAGCAGATAACCTAGGCGAAAAAGTGGACCTCGTGATCACGGATATCGTCATGCCCGGCAGCCTCAGTGGATTCAGCCTTGGGGCCAGGCTTCAGGCAGAACGTCCCGATCTGAAAATCGTCTACTCCACCGGCTACAGCGCAGAAATGCTCAGCGGCGGAGACTTCCTCCGTGAAAACAGCAACTACCTGCCAAAACCCTACGAACTGGCGGCATTGTCATCGCTGCTCGTAGAGCTTTTTCCAACGAACGAGCCGTCGGGCCACCGGGCGGCCGCGCCAGCTGAGGATCTGGTCCTCGCTGCTTCTTAGCAGGGCTGTCCAACAAACAAAACGGAAGCGGACTCAGGCACCCGTCTCAGCTGGCTACCGGCCGCCATCACTTTTTTCACCTGACCTCGGGGCTTTTGAGGCTGCGGTCGGCTTGATTTTTTACTTCGCTTCCGCTTGTGAAATTTTTCACAATAATGGAAAGAGTGGGCAGACCGGGGCCGGACAGCGGGCTTCCGGACCTCCATCATCCTAGATTTTTCCCATACCAGTGAGCACCACACCCGCTACCGCCGCCCCCCCTGACACCGTGAATGTCCAGGTGAACGGCACATGGCTGAAATTCCCCAAAGGATTGCGCATGATCGAAGCCCTCCGGCAAGCGGAAGCGGAGGTTCCTCATTATTGCTATCACCCAAAGCTGAGCAGCCCCG
>JAYVJI010000496.1:0-3793 GCA_043769435.1 Verrucomicrobiota bacterium | reverse complement strand
AGAAATGCCCGGCCTGATGTCCATACGCCAGCGCTATGCCAAAAACAAGCCGCTCAAAGGAGTCCGGATCACTGGCTCCCTCCACATGACCATCCAGACTGCTGTGCTCATCGAGACGCTGATCGATCTGGGCGCCACAGTGCGCTGGGCATCATGTAATATCTTTTCCACGCAGGATCACGCTGCTGCAGCCATAGCGGCTGCCGGAGTGCCTGTTTTCGCATGGAAGGGCGAGACGCTGGAAGAATACTGGGACTGCACATGGCAGGCCATCGTCGATGGCGAGGGCAAGGGCCCGCAAATGGTGGTGGATGACGGTGGCGACGTCACCCTTTTCCTCCACAAGGGATACGAACTCGAAAACGGTGACAAGTGGGTGGACAGCGCCAGTGGTTCCCACGAGGAAAAAGTGATCAAAAACCTCCTGAAGAAAGTCCATGCCGAACATCCCGGCATTTTTCACAGCATCGTGAAGGATTGGAAGGGCGTCAGTGAGGAAACCACCACCGGTGTTCATCGCCTCTACAAGCTCGCTGAAGCCGGCAAACTGCTTGTGCCAGCCTTCAACGTAAATGACAGCGTAACCAAGTCCAAGTTCGACAACCTCTACGGATGCCGTCACTCACTGGTCGATGGTCTCAACCGCGCGCTCGACGTCATGATTTCCGGCAAGGTTGCCGTCGTTTGTGGATATGGTGACGTCGGTAAGGGCAGCGCCCAGAGCCTCCGTGGCCAGGGCGCACGCGTCATCGTCACCGAGATTGATCCTATCAATGCCCTCCAGGCCGCCATGGAAGGCTACGAAGTTACCACCATCGAAGAAACCCTTGGACGAGCGGACATTTACGTCACCACCACGGGCAATCTTGGAGTCATCACCGTAGAGCACATGTCCAAGATGAAAGATCAGGCCTGCGTGGCCAACATCGGCCACTTTGACAACGAGATAGAAGTAGACAAACTCAACGAAACCGCCGGCATACAGCGCCTAAACATCAAGCCACAACTTGACCGCTACACATTCCCCGGCGGGAACAGCATTTACATGCTGGCAGAAGGCCGTCTGGTCAATCTCGGCTGCGCCACCGGACACCCCAGCTTCGTGATGAGCAATAGCTTTGCCAACCAAACGCTCGCTCAGCTAGACCTCTGGAAGAACCGCGAAAACTATGAGGCCGAAGGCCCGATGGTCCGCGTCCTGCCAAAGATTCTGGATGAGGAAGTGGCACGCCTGCACCTCGACAAAATCGGAGTGAAGCTCACCAAGCTCACCCCACAGCAAGCCGAATACATCGGCGTGCCCATCGAAGGTCCGTACAAAGCCGATCACTACCGCTACTAGCACAGCTACGGCGGGCAGTGCCTGAGCATCCTCCGAGCCAGATCCCGGGGCCGCATGCCTCTTGGTATCACACTTCAATGGCCGGCATCCTAACAAGAGATGCCGGCCATTTTCCGTATACCACGGCCCATGATGAAAGAATGATACTCCTACTGCCTCCTCCGGACGGCTCTGGAAGTCAGGACAGGACATCAACAAGGCCCTGCGGTGTTTCGAAAATGAATTGAAATCTGCCAGCACCGGGTTATGCCGCCCGCTCCACTATGTCACACTCTCCAGTACTCGTCGCCGGCACGGTCGCCCTCGATTCCATTCACACTCCCACAGAAATGCATGCTGATCTGCTAGGCGGCAGCGCTTCCTATGCCGCTCTCAGCGCTGCCTTCAGCGGCCCCGTCCAGCTTTGCGCCATCGTCGGGACGGACTTTCCTCAGGAGGCCAGGGACCTGTTCGCCGCCCGCCACATCGGCACCGACTGCCTGGATACCGTGGATGGCCGGACCTTCCGCTGGACGGGACGGTATCATGAAAATATGAACCACCGGGAGACTCTGGATGTGAGCATTGATGTTCTCGAAAAGTTCAATCCCCGCCTTACAGCCTCTGCGGCTTCCACTCCAGTCGCCCTCCTAGCGAATATGAGTCCGGATAACCAGCTGGCCGTTATCAGCCAACTAACCTCGCAGCCATTCATCATAGTGGATAGCATGGATCTCTGGATCAACATAGCCCGGGAGCCGCTCCTCAACGTGATGAAGCAGGCGGATCTTTTTGTTATCAATGAAGACGAAGCCATGCTCTTCACGGAAAGCAGCGGAAATGTCGCTGCCGGCAAAAAGCTCATGAGCATGGGACCGCGCCATGTGATTGTGAAAAAGGGCGAGCACGGCGCGCTGCTTTTCGGCCCGCATGGTCAGTTCTTTACCACCCCGGCCTATCCTCTGGACCGTGTCTCTGACCCCACAGGCGCCGGCGACACTTTTGCCGGTGGACTCGCGGGGCACCTAGCCACCCTCAATCAGCGGCCCGCCTTTGCCGACATCGTTCAGGGCGTGGTCCGGGGCAGCGTCCTCGCCAGCTTTACCTGCGAGGCGTTTGGGGTGAACCAGCTTGCGGCCCTGACGCCGGACGTCCTCAAGGCCCGTCTGGCGGAGTTCCGCGCCTGCACGGCATGGTGAAAACCCTCTCTGACGCCAGTCCATAGCATAACCCATGCCTCCCCGCGTCCCCAATCCCCCTCCGCTGGATCCACGCCTGGAAATCCCTTTCTGGCGCTCGGCCGCCTTCGGATGGGGACTCATGGCCACGATCCTCCTAGCCGGCTTTTTGCTCACCCACTGGCTACAGAAAGTGAACAGCAGGCAACAAGCGGAGTGGCGCTTGCGGGCACATCCCAGCCTTAGCGCCCTTGCCGACAGGCTGGAAAAATCCGTGAACGCAAACACCGCCCCGGGAGTCATCCCGCCAGAGCGTGCTCCCGTCGTGCTCTGGCTGGGCACCGTCGCAGAATACCGGGAAAGCACCCCCACGGACGGCAGTGCCCCCACCACCTCCGTGATCCTGCGCGATGCCAATCTCCTGGCCGGATCCATGACCAAAGATGAATCCACCGCCCGCATCAGCATCAGCGGAAAGCACTACCTTTTCCCCGGCCCCGTTCCCCGGACAGGCGAGACCTGGCTCATCGCCGCATGGCGTGATGCCGCTGGGCGCGGGGTCATCCACGCGGCCATCCGCACACGTTGAGCACAGCCATGGAATGCGGCATCGCTCTCGGCTCCAACACTGGCGACCGCAGGGGAAACATCACCGCGGGTCTCCACCAGATGGCAGCGCTCGGCCACATCACCGCCCTCTCCCCACTTTACGAAACGGAGCCTGTGGACTGCCCGGAAGGCAGCGGCGCATTTTTTAATGGGGTCGCCGTTTTTCAGTGGAGCAGCACCGCCGAGGCGCTGCTCGTCGCCTTGCGAAAAATAGAAGTCAGCCTCGGCCGCCCAGCCATCCGCCCGTGGCATGCTCCCCGCCCCCTTGATCTGGACATTCTCTATGCTGGTGATCTCACCTGCCACACGGCAACCCTGACACTTCCTCACCCGCGGCTCGCGGAGCGTAGATTCGTCCTGCAACCGTTGGCGGACATACGCCCGGAACTCCTGCTGCCGGGGATGGACCACACTGTCTCCGCGCTGCTCCAGCGATGTCCCGGCAGCCCCCTGCCGGTCGCCTGCCTGATCCACCTGCGCCCGTTCACGCGGTGACCGGACTAACTAACTGGCTAACCAACTAACCAACTAAGACGTCGTCGCCGCAGTCTCCGGGATATCCGTCTGGTGGCGGTTCCCTTCAAAGTTCAGATAAGGATTGAACAACTGACGCTTGCCCTCCGTCACCCGGATCTCACAACGGTGCGGGTGATCCAGCACATGCAGGTTCCAAATGTGCTTCAGC
>JAYVJI010000495.1:0-2828 GCA_043769435.1 Verrucomicrobiota bacterium | reverse complement strand
TGAAATACAACGGGTCATATGGGTCATATTATCCTTCTGAGATTTACCTCTGGGGTCTGGATGTCAGCGGAACCTTACAGGGGGCCGGTGGCGTCGGTGGCCTGCTGGCGGTTTCAATTCCCGGCCTGGACACCTTCTATCCCACTTATGACGGAAACGGCAATGTCAGCGAGTGCATTGCCACGAATTACGGCATCGACGTCCACTACGAGTACGACGCCTTCGGCAACGTGATCAACACCTCCGGCTGGTTCTCGCAGTATTTCCCATTCCGATTCAGCACCAAGCAGCAGGATGACGAAAGCGGTCTCCTCTACTACGGCTACCGCTACTACGACCCCCTCACCGGCAGATGGCCATCCAGGGATCCGATTGAGGAAGAGGGGGGGGGGAATTTGTATGGATTTTCACACAACAATACAGGTACATGGTATGACTATCTTGGGAAAATGCCTTATGGTCCTCGTCAACATATTATGGTAGAAGAGGGCGCAGGTTATCCATTCAATAATTTTCCATCAACCAGTGAGAAAAGTGCCACATCAGATATTGAAGCTAGTGGTTCTGCAGCCGGATCAGATGCTATAATTAGAGAGCTAATAGGACTTTTTGGTGCACAAAAAACTGTAGCTACACGCACAGTATTAGGTCCTTTGCCTGGAGGCAGTATAGAGCTTTTTATGGGCCTTACTGGCACTGTTTGCCCTTGCAAGGCTGCTGATGGTTCAGTTGGAATTCAATTCGATGGCACTGCAAAAGCTGAAATTACTGGCGGATTTGGCTACGTATTGCAAGATAATAATCTTAAAGTTAAACAAAATGGTAAATCCGTAAATGTTCACAAAAAAGATGATCCTAAAGAAAAATCAATTAAAGGCATAGGAGGAATAAGCAACGGGCCTGAGATAAAGGATCCAGGATCTACCGCTACATTATCATCAGCAGACATGACGCCTTGTGAGACTACGGGATCTCTTCAGTTTAATATCGGTGCTCGCGGCATAGGCGGTGTGAAATTTTACGGTGGATCTGTTGATACTAGATTTGGGACATTTGGAAGTGCTGAAACGAAGTGGGATTTTAAGCCCCAGATTCAAGCTTCATGGGGAACTGGACAACCAATTGGACTTCGTGTCGAATTGTATGGAAATTCTGAAGCTTCAGGAAAATGGGCCACAAAAAATTAACAATGCAAATTTAAAATGAAAATAGCAATGGTTTTATTTATTGCTCCGGCATTATTGGCAAGTTGCACAAAAAATAATATTTCAAAACAAACGAAAGTCACCCATGAGCAATTAAGTGCAAATGGATTTGTTGATCAGTTATCAAAAGAAGAAACGCCGATTCAAATTCTGAACATTACAGGAAATACAAATAATCAATTTAAAACATATTGCATTGATGGCGAAATTGGAGTAATAATTAAAGATGGATACAATTTGACTAAACGCTATCACACGTCTGCATTAAACGTATCAAATGCAAATTTCAAAAACGAAGGTTTTTCTACTTCTTACAGTGCCTTTGCTAAATTCAGCTCAACTAAAGAAGGCGAAATAAATCTCATTATTAAAAATAACACCACTGAAAGTTTGTGTGTCTTGGTGTATAAAAAAAGTTCTTCGTCGATAGGTTCAGGCCCAGATAACAAGCATTGACGGTCTCTCTGGGGTCAGTCCGCGCATCGCAACAAACCCAGGCTGATATTCGCAAATCATAGCTGATAAATGGGGTCAGAGTACACGGATTAACATGACCGGAGCAATGATTGGATTTTAGCATTTCATGGAGACAGTGAACTACGGCTATGATCCGCTCACGGGACGCTTCCAGACCGTGGACGACGGCGGCCTTGACCAAAACCCAAGCGCCAACAATTTCTTCACCTACACCTATGTCCCAAATTCCACTTCCAATCTGATCCAGACCGTGTCGGGTGGCGTTCACACCGTTACGAACACTTGGACCCCCGACCGCGACATCCTTGATCTGAAGGAAAACAAGATTGGAACCTACAATTTTTCCAGCTACGATTACGCCATGAATGACTTGGGTCAGCGGACCGCAGTGGACACCAGTGGCGACGCCTTCTCCGGCAGCGGGCGCGACCGCAACTGGGGCTACGACTTCATGGGGCAGCTCACCGTCGAAAACGACCTCGTCTCTGGGGTCAGTCCGCGCATCGCAACAAACCCAGGCTGATTTTCGCAAATCATACCTGATTTCACAGCCTCCCTCCTTACCAAGAAAGCCGAGTTGACCATGTTGGGAGAGCCGCATCCGAATCCCCCCAGCGTTCCGCCGCCCGCACCGGGCAGCGCGGCGGAGAAGTCGCGGCGGGTGTGTGCGCGGCTTTGGTTTGCGCAGGGGTTCTGGTGGTTCCGCTCCGCGCACGATGGTTCCATCCGGGAGATCAGTTCCGTGATGCGGGAGCTGCGATATGACAGGAGGGCGCTCGCCAAAGCACTGAGCCTGAGCCAGCGCACGCTGGACCGGCTGGTGAGGGATGAGCTTTGCCAATCGGCGGGAGTCTGGCTGCGCTCGCTGCGTGCGGTGGAGATGCGCTTCCGGGTGAGAACGGGAGAAGCGGCTGGCAAGCTGGCAGCGGGCTACGGTTTCCAGCACCCCACGGATTTCACTGCGGAATTCAGGCGCTGGCATAAGGTCAGCCCGCGTGACTACTTGAAAGACGTTCAGAAAGCCAATCCCGGAGTGAAGGGTGGCAGCTGAAACTGGTGGGCAGCCACTGACGGAGCGCCGACATCCTGTCGGCTATGTGCATCCGACATTCTGTCGGACTGATGGACAGAATGTCCATGGCACCC
>JAYVJI010000494.1:0-4275 GCA_043769435.1 Verrucomicrobiota bacterium | reverse complement strand
TGACGGGAGATTCACTCTCCGTCATCGTCCCACTGGCCTTTGCGGAGGGATTGCCGTTCTTTGCGCCGGTCAGCGCGGTGTTCAATCTGGCGCTTTTGCTTTGGTGTCAGGTGATCGTCCTTTTCCCACGGACGCGGGCCGGCGTCGCCGGCCATGATGCAGCCCAGCGGTTGGATTTCAGCTACAATTCTGGCTAGGCGGAACTTGTTGATCTGCGCCTTCACCTGAGCTGCGGGCTTGTATCCTATGGGAGATTCGGACACGTCCGGCGTGCCATAAAACCAGCGGATATCGAGTCCCTGTGTGGAGTGGCGGATGGCATCCGCGATGCGGCGTTCATCCATACGGCCATCATCTCCACGGAAGGGCCGGGAGATGGCGCGGCGGGAAAAATTCCGCCCTGCTCCATGGGGGGCGAAGCTGAGGTATTCGGTGTTATCTTCCCCCAGGACCATGAGGATCGGTTCTGCCATGTTGAGCGGGATCAAGCCGGGTAAGGGGCGGCCGGTGTCATCCTTCCATGCGGGGGTGGCCCCTTTGCCGTGAAGGAATGTATCGCCCCGCTTCCAGACAAAGTTGTGCTCGTTGCCCATGGCGGTGATGGCACGGGAACCGACGCGTTCCAGAAATCGCGCGTGGATGCACTGGTGGTTGGCCTTCGTCCACCGGCTGATGTATTGCAGCGCGTCCCAGTAGGCAGCCCCGTCCGGTTCATGCACATCCAGCCATGCTGCGGCATCCGGGATGCCGGACGCCACGCGCTTCATGTGCTCCAGCGCTTTATTCTGACCCCGTTTGTATAAATGCGCCCCCAGTCCCCGCGAGCCATGATGCGTGACGAGGACGTGAAACCGGTCGCCGCCCGCATCTGTTAGCGCACGTGCCAGATCATCATGGCCGGCATCACTGAACTCCCGCAGTGCCTCCTGTGACAGCGTCAACTGGCCGATGGATGCGAAGTGATTTCCGTCGCCCTGGTCAGCCAGATGCATGGCCGCGTGGCGCTCCAAGCCACGCAGAAAGGGATTGGTCCACACTGGCTCATGGAGCACAGGATGGGGCACCCAGTCTGCCTCCGTCCGTCCTCCCATGCCGAACCGTGTGGATGCCATCAGTGCATCTAGTTGCGTGCTCACCCGACTTTCACTGCGGTAAAAAGTGGCATACATTGAGCAGCAAATGTCTGCACTGTGTGCCGAAGGAATAATCGCCCCGCGGACTGCGATGGCCCCTCCCACCGGTATGGTCGCCGGGGCAAATCCAGCCGGGCAGGCATCCGGCATCACCGCTCCGGCTGTGATCACCGGAGTGGGTAGGAGTTCACCCATGAACCGGCGCACGGCACCAATGTTAGCGAGGTCATCCGGGCCGGTGGACTCGATAGCCTCCGCCAGCGCGACAGGCGCTTCCCGCATGGTCAGCCTCGCCGCAGGAGGTGGAAAATCCCGCCGCAGCATCTTTAAGGCATAAGCAGGGTCATGCACCCCGCGGGATTCCATGTCCCGCACCGCTACCAGCATCGCAGAGATCTGCGGCCCCGGCGGCCAGCCAGCCAGCAGTATATCATTGCCATTCAAAAGCGCCATGCATGGCCCCTAGCATACTCTCGCAGAAATTCAATGCTGGTTCCCAGCCGTCCGATACATCCGCTCTCAAGCGATCAATTCCTTGATTACCTTTGCTGGTTCCACGCCGGTTAGCTTGAAATCAAGGCCTTGAAACTTGTAGGTAAACCGCTCGTGATTGATACCCAGCAGCTGCATCACTGTCGCGTGGAAATCCCGGATGTGGACCGGATCTTTAACGATGTTGTAGGCAAACTCATCAGTCTCGCCGTAGACGGTACCGCCTTTGGCTCCGCCGCCAGCCATCCACATGCTGAAGCACCGCGGATGGTGATCCCGGCCATAGTTTTCATGGCTGAGTCCTCCCTGGCTGTAAATGGTGCGGCCGAATTCGCCGCCCCAGATGATGAGGGTTTCATCAAACATGCCTCTGCTTTTCAGGTCGGTGATGAGGCCATGGATCGGCTGGTCCACGTCTTTGCACTGGCTGGGCATGCGGCCTGTTAGGTTTCCGTGGTGATCCCAGTTGTTATGGTAGACCTGGACAAAGCGGACGCCGCGCTCCACGAGGCGGCGGGCCATGAGTGCGGAGTATGCGAAGGTGCCGGGCTTTTTCGCGTCCTCGCCATAGAGCTTGTAGGTGCTGTCCGGCTCTGCCGTTATCTGTGTCAACTCCGGCACGCTGCTCTGCATACGGAAGGCCATTTCATACTGCTGAATGCGGGTGTGGGTTTCGGGGTCTCCTGCCAACCGGTAGTTGATTTCATTGAGCGCCTTCAGCCCATCGAGCTGCCGCCGGCGGATGCTGGAGGAAATGCCCGGGGGATTGTTGATGAAGAGAATGGGGTCCCCGCTGGAGCGGAAAGAGACACCGGCATGCTCTCCCGGTAAGTAGCCAGGCGACCATAAGCGTGATGAAATAGCCTGCATCTGCTCGCGGTTAGTCGGCTCCGCGACCATCACCACGA
The DNA here is from genome assembly GCA_043769435.1 of Verrucomicrobiota bacterium. Taxonomy (GTDB): domain Bacteria; phylum Verrucomicrobiota; class Verrucomicrobiia; order Verrucomicrobiales; family V1-33; genus JAYVJI01. The sequence continues at coordinate 1,742 of JAYVJI010000494.1, read as the reverse complement.
AGGCCGGCAGATCCTTATTCATCGCGCCCAGTCCATAGCTGAGCCATGATCCGATGCAGGGCCGCCCGCCGACTTGGTTGCCGGTTTGCATGGCGGCGATCGCTGGTTCGTGATTGATGGCCTCCGTGTGCATCGAACGCACAAGGCAGATGTCGTCCACAATTTTTGACTGGTAGGGCATCATCTCCGTGTTCATCCAGAGGCCATTGCTTCCTGCTTGGCTGAACTTGTATTTTGACGGCGCGATCGGGAACCGGGACTGGCCTGTGGTCATGGTGGTGAGCCTTTGGCCGTTTCTTACTGACTCCGGCAGGTCCTTATCATACCAATCCTTCATGGTGGGCTTGTGGTCCCAGAGATCCATCTGGGAAGGGCCACCCACCATATGTAGATAGATCACTTGCTTCGCCTTGGCAGGGAAGTGCGGCAGCGCTGCGGAGTGGTCTGCTGCACCGGCGTCTGCCGCTGTCAGGCTGCCAGCGAAGGATTCCCCTAGCAGGGATGCCAAGGCGGAAAAGCCAAGGACGTTTTTGCCACGCGAAAAAAAACGGCGGCGTGTTTCATAGCGAGTATATTCTTCCTGTAGGCTCATAGTGAAGGAGGTGGAAAATGGAATCTGGAGAGTGAAAAACCAGCAGAGGCCCTGCGGCTATTTATTCAAGGTCTCGTCGAGATTCATCAATTGATTAGCGATAAGGGTCCAGGCGGCCAAGGTTGGCGGATCCATGGCAGGGTCAGCCTTTGATTCGCCAGCAGCGATCAATTGGACAGCGGCCTCTGGTTCTGCGCGGTATGCTGCCAGAAGGTCATGGAGGGTGCTCGTGACTATTTCATTTTCCTCCGGCCGCAGCGGTCTGGAGAGCAGTCGCCGGGCTATAAATTCGATGGTTTTGCCGGTGTCGGCACCGGTGGTTTTCAAGGCATTTGAGGCCAGCACCCGGGACGCTTCAACATACTGCACGTCATTAAGGGTCACCAGTGCCTGGAGCGGCGTGTTGGTACGCTCGCGGCGGAGGCAGGAGGTCTCGCGCGCTGGAGCATTGAATATCTCCAGGCTGGCGGGCGGCGCCATGCGTTTCCAGAAGTTGTAGATGCTGCGGCGGTAGAGGTCCTCACCTTTTCCCTGCTGGTAGATCCGGGTGTTGCCCTCGACCATTCCCACCTTGTCCCAGACGCCGTCTGGCTGGTAGGGCTTCACTCCGGGGCCTCCCATTTTAGAAGAGAGCAGGCCGCTGGCGGAGAGCACAGAATCCCGGAGCACTTCCGCCTCCATGCGAAAGCGGGGGCCGCGGCTCAGGAGTCTGTTTGCCGGGTCCATGGCGTTCTTTTGAGCAGTGGCCACGGCCTGCTGGCGGTAGGTGGAGGAACTGACCATGAGTGTTAGGATGTGCTTCACATTCCAGCCGCTTTCGCGGAATTCCACGGCGAGCCAGTCCAGCAGCGGCTGGTTGACAGGGGCCTCGCCCATGAGGCCAAAATCCTCCGCTGTTTTCACGAGCCCAGTGCCGAAAATCTCCTGCCAGAGCCGGTTCACGGTCACGCGTGCCGTCAGTGGGTTTTCCGGGGCATTCAACCATTGCGCGAGACCAAGGCGGCTTTTCGGCGCCGCTTCTGGCAGCGGGTGGAGCATATGGAAAACATTGGCTTCCACTATTTCGCCGGGTTGATCATAGTTTCCTCGCTTCAGGATCGCGGCCATTGGTTTGGAATCCATTTTTTCCTCCTGCACATGAGTGATGGGG
>JAYVJI010000493.1:0-1892 GCA_043769435.1 Verrucomicrobiota bacterium | reverse complement strand
TCGACAGCGTCAGCGGCAGTGCTCAGCCGCAGCATTTCCAGGCTGGCATATTCAACGTGCTGGATATCGCCACTTCACCTGACAACGAATGGATCGCCTCCGCCTGTGGAGGCCCCTCCATCAGCGGTAAGACAAATGAAGAGGGCTTCGTGACCCTGTCCAGGATCAATGCCCGGGGCTACAAAATCCTCGGCACGCACAGCAATCGCGCCTGCGCCGTCGCCTTCAGCAAGAACGGCCGCTGGCTTGCCAGCACCGGACACGACAACACCGTCAAAGTCTGGGATTTCCCGGCTCTCAAAAAGGCCCTCGATGCCGACCCGGATGCGGAGACGCCGCCACGCTTCGTGCTGCCCGTGGAAGGGCGACACGTTTACCGCTACAGTCTCACCTTCCATCCCGGCGACGGCTGCCTCTACATGGTCAATGGCGACGGTGTCCTCTACGCATGGGATCTGTCCTTCCCCGATCCTGATGCCATGCACCAGGAGGAGCGCATCCACACCCAGGGCTACCTGCTGCCGGATGTGGTGGTTTCCCCCGATGGACGTTTCCTCGCCGTGGCCCGCCACGCATGGGACAAAGCAACTCCCGACAGTCCCCAATACGGAAACCAGGTGCTGCTCTACGATGTGAGCGTGTATTCATGGAGGCCAAAATTCCTCATGGCACTTGATGCAGTCTTTCTGGAGGAAACGAATGTGACCTTCAGCGCGGACAGCCGCTGGCTGGCTGCGGGCAGCACCGGCAGGGGCGCGTCTGTGTGGGATCTGCGCGCATCAGACATCGCCTCCAGCCGCAAGACCGCCCCGGTCTCGGCCCAGCAAATGCAGGCCGTTGGTTTCTCGCCGGACAACCGCTACCTCGCCATGGGCGCCAACGACGGCCATCTCTATCTTTGGAACTGGCAGGATCCCCTCGATCTCCGCGTCATCCAGACCGGTTCGGCCATCTACTCCCTCGCATGGCTGCCAGACGGTCGCCTCGCCACCGCCGGAGGCACGAGTAAGATCGCCCTGTGGGAGACAAACCTGTCGCGTCTCACCTCCCTCGCACGCCGGGTCGCCGGTCGCGAACTGAGCACTCCGGAACGCACCCGCTTCCGGGTGCCGGCAAAGTAAAGCCCCGCTAAAGCTGCGCCCGGCAGGCCCAGGGGATGCAGGAAGTTACCGGTTATCGGTTTCCGGGGAAAAATCGCGTCCCGCACCGCCGGCCACTCCCCGTAACCGGCGTCTTTGCGGTCAAAACCAGACTAAATTTAAATAATTAGTATAATTTCCGTAACTTCATCCTCGGCTTTTGCATGATGCTTAGTGGAGCGCATTCACATCATAACCCGCACTCCCCACCAAAACATACACACCAAAGACCAAACCATGAAATCCAAAGCAAAGCATCCATCATCACGCGGCTTCAGCCTCGTCGAACTCCTCGTCGTCATCGCCGTCCTCGGCATCATCTCAGCCATTGCCGTCGTCAGCCTCGGCGGCGTGAGCGAAAACTCCAGCGTCGCCGCGGCCCAGCGCCAGGCGCAGCAAATCGCCTCCGTGTTCGGAGCCGGCAGCGCCACCGGTGCCGCCGGATTCAAGACCGCAACCAGCGTGGCAACGGCCATGAATGCGGTGGGAATCGGCTCCACGGGTGCCGGGGTCATGAAAAACTCCTCCTTCCAACTGGCTGGCGTCACCAGCACCATGGATGACGACAAGCCCCTCGAGCAGCAGGCGAAACACTACCTCTCATGGGAAAACGGACAACTCCTCTATAGTCCGAGTGGCGGCGGCACCAGCGTGGGAGACACGGACGGGAATCCAGCCGACCCCCATCAAGCGTGGCTCCAAGCTATGCAGGCTGCCGCACTGGCCTATGTTAATTCTCACCCCGGCGGTTAC
>JAYVJI010000492.1:0-1765 GCA_043769435.1 Verrucomicrobiota bacterium | reverse complement strand
CCCCTCACCCGCTGGCCGAGATTGTCTGCCCAGTCGGTGGGGGTCTCAAAGGCTGCTAGGCTGCTGCTGCCCGAAGGTGTGTTAGGGTAACTGCTCAAGCCCGTCAGATCAGCCAGCGTAGAGCCCGGGGCATTGAGCCACCACTCGTATTTCACAGCCCCTACTCCGCCTACTCCCAGAATACCCCAGCTAAATGAAGCGCTGGAGGATTGCCCGCCCGCAGACACGCTGGCATTGACGGTGTAGCTTCCCGGTGTGGTGGGGGTGCCGCTGATCAATCCTGAAACCGCATTAAGCGTCATCCCTGCCGGCAATCCGCTGGCGCTAAAGGTCTTCGTGGTTCCGTTAGGCGCGCTGGCCGTCAAGGCCACGCTGGCCGCCGTACCCACTACCCCAGTCTGCGCGCCGGGGTTATCCATCACGGGGGCGGTACTGCCATCCACACGGATCACTTTTGCCACGGAGTAGGCTCCTGTTTGAGCGATCCCGTAAAGCATCCAGTAGCCTGGAGTCATGACATTGAGATTGGCGGGCGAGACCAGCTGATAGCTGCCTGGCGTGGATTCTGAATAGGGTATCACCAAACGCCTGAGATCAGTATTCATCGAGTGGGTGGTGGCCGACATTTTTATGAAAGCAAACTGCACAATGTCACTGCTGCCTGTCACATTGAAGGTCATACCCGGTCCGATGCTGACGGGCGCGTTTGTGAGGGCCGGACGGGCAGCTGGTGCTCCTCCGGTCGTGAATAATGCCGGGGGGCTGTAGAGCTGAGCATCCTGATGGTCGGCCCCGCCCAAGCCGCCGCCTCCCAGCATGACCCGTCCGTCTGGCAACAGCAGCGCTAGGCTATGATAGTTCCGCGGAATGGAGATGCTGGCCACAGTCCGCCATGCGCCAGTCCGGGGATTCCATATCTCACAAGGAAAGACAGATCCGGCGTCATTGAATTTCAATCCGCTAGTGTTGCCGCCCATCACGAGCACCTCTCCGGAAGGAAGCACCGCCGCATTGGCAAACTGACGCGGGTTGGCCATGGATGCCGTCGGCGCTATCAGTGGTGGCGAGACCCCGGCATCAACCGTGTAGGCCAGACTGCTGCTGGTTCCCGTCGATGAGTCGTTAGGGTTAGTAGCGGTGCTGGCACTGCCTCCGGCTACCAGCAGGCGGCCTGCCTCGTACATCACAGAAACACCTTCCTTGGGGTAGTGGGATCCAGGCACTGCGGTGCCGGTATTCACCATCGTCCCGGAGCCCGGAGTAGTGATCCAGTGCATCGTATCAGTAGGCCCGAAGTGGAGCAGCCGCCCATCCGGCGCCAGAGACAGAAAGGGGTGCCAGTTAGTCACGTAGCCTGCCTCCGCGATGATGCCCGCCCATGGCAGCCCGCTCAGTAACTGCCAACTGGTTCCGGTCCAGCGCTCTGCTGTGTTTTGCCCGGTGCCGCTGCCGGTGGCGGTGAATACCTGTCCATCCCCCAGAGCCACAGCCGTGTTATACCAGCGACCTCCGTTCATATCCGGCAGGCGGGTCCACGTATTGTTCCTCCAGTCGAAGACGCTGCTCCGGACCGTGTTGTTCCGCCCCCCGGCTACCAGCACCCGGCCATCAGGCAGCATGACCAGTCCACCGCAGAACATATCATGACTGGGGTGGTTGAATTCCTGAAACTGCCCCGTCACCGGATTCCAGACTGCTGCATAGGTGAATTCCGGGCCGGATGGAAAAGTAGTCCGCTGGTTGGAAGCATATGTCAGGATCCGGC
>JAYVJI010000491.1:0-1798 GCA_043769435.1 Verrucomicrobiota bacterium | reverse complement strand
TGCAGCGGAGCGTGACTCCCAGCTGCTTTTGGAGGCGGTCTTCATCCTCCGCGCTGCCCGCCCAGTGGACCAGGGCAAAACCTCCGTGGATCTCCGGTTTGTCAGGATTTTTTGCGGTGAACCATGCCTCAAATTCAGCGAGTGAGTGGATGCGGACCATGTGCTCGTCACGGAATGCAGTGGCCCTAGCCAGCATGCCCTCCTGGATGCTCTCCAGCAGGCCGGCAGCGGAATCGAGAAACTCCGCAGTCGGCACGAAAGATTTGTCCTTCGGCGTCAGATCCCGGCGGGCGATAGCCACGCTGCCCTTTTCCAAATCACGGGGGCCGATCTCTATCCGCAGCGGGACGCCCTTTTTGATCCACTCCCAGTTTTTCGTCCCGCCCGCCAGATCCCGCGCATCCACATGGGCCGTGATGGGCTCACCGCGCCATGTGCGGGCACGCAGGTCCTTGGCCAGATTTTGGCACGCTTCAATCACTGCGGCCCGGGATTCTTCCTTGGGCGTCACGGGTATGATTACGATTTGATTCGTCGCCACCCGGGGAGGAAGCATCAGCCCATCATCATCGGCATGGGCCATGATGAGAGTCCCGATCAGGCGTGTGCTCACGCCCCAGCTGGTAGTCCAAGCGAACTCCTTACCGCCGCTCCGGCTGGTGAATTGAATCCCTGCGGCTTTGGAAAAATGCTGCGCCAGGAAGTGACTGGTCCCGGCTTGGATAGCCTTACGGTCCTGGACCATGGCTTCTATGCACAGGGTGGATTCCGCCCCAGGAAAGCGTTCCCGCTCACTCTTCTCCCCTTTGATGACGGGAATGGCCAGATGATCGCGCACGAAGGTCTCGTAGACATCCAGCATCTTCGCAGTTTCCTCCAGAGCCTCCTCCTTCGTTTCATGCGCGGTGTGGCCTTCCTGCCAGAGGAACTCCGCTGTCCGCAGGAAAATGCGGGGCCGCATTTCCCAGCGCATGACGTTAGCCCATTGATTGATGAGCAGGGGTAAGTCCCGGTAGCTTTCCACCCACCGGGCAAAGGCCGCTCCGATGATGGTCTCTGATGTAGGCCGGATCACATAGGGCTCAGCAAGCTCCCCGGCGGGCACCATGCGGATCACCCCGTTGGCGTCCTTTTTACCTTCCAGCCGGTGATGGGTGACGACCGCGCACTCCTTCGCAAAACCCTCCACGTGGGCCGCCTCTTTCTCTAGGTAGCTCAGAGGAATGAGCAGGGGAAAATAGGCATTGCTGTGCCCGGTGTCCTTGAACATCCGGTCCAGCTGGCGCTGAATATTCTCCCAAATGCCGTAGCCCCAGGGCTTGATGACCATACAACCACGCACCTCTGAGTTCTCAGCCATGTCCGCAGCCTTGATGACTTGCTGATACCATTCCGGGAAATCGGCGGCACGCTGAGGACTGACGGCGGACTGGACTTTCTGCTGCTGCGGCTGGGACATGTTGATAAATAAAGGAATTCGCTTTTTGCGGAAGGTGGCTATCACCGCCAGGGTTCCTGCTATCAAGGGAAAGCCAGCGGATTCTTTCCAGAGCATCCGGGGCATCCGGGGCCTGGGCTCGTCAAAAAATAGTGTCAGAATAGCCAAAAACTAGGCCTTGCGCTTTATTCAGGTTGGTTTATGAGGCCAACCTTGCCAGAACTCCTGCCTTGTTAATAGCATGGCGTATCTCTAGGTGGACCAATCAGGGTTCAGTGGAGATTCGAAACCCGAATCCGGGGACATATAGTAAAACAGCAGACGGTCCGAGCAGCTAAAAGAAAAAAATGAATACTAAAA
>JAYVJI010000490.1:0-3461 GCA_043769435.1 Verrucomicrobiota bacterium | reverse complement strand
AGCGGCCGCAGGCGTCGCTGGAGCGGCGGCAGGCGTCGCCGGAGCGGCAGCAGGCGTCGCTGGAGCGGCGGCAGGTGTTGCTGGAGCGGCGGCAGGCGTCGCTGGAGCGGCTGGAGCCGCAGCCGGATCCTGGGAACAAGCGACGGTGAGACCAGCAAGGGAAATAAACAGGAGAACTTTTTTCATGATTGGTTGGATTCTAGGTTAAAAGGGGCAGCTGATGCAACGACGCGGCGGCTGCGAATGTTTCACTCAGTTTGCTTCCGGATTTTTTCAAGCAAATGCTGCTGGGTTCTGTGCATAGCGGCGCGGGACTCCGGTTCCTGGTCATCATATCCACGCAGGTGGAGTAGTCCATGGATCAGATACAGTAGCGCTTCCTCCGGGGGCGTGTGGCCGTAGTCTGCGGCGCAGCGCGCGGCGGTCTCCGCGCTGATCAGGATTTCCCCATGGTCAAAGGTGATCACATCTGTGGGGGTGGGATCATCCAGAAACTCTCCATGCACGCGGGCGATTTCAGCGTCATTGATAAAGGAAACCTCCACAGTGTCCAGATCTCCGAGGACGCTGACAGCGCCGGGAGGAACCGGGCAGAGCAACACCATCGGCAGGACAAGCTCCGCCTGAATCCCGAGGCTGCCCAAGTCTAGGGCGACCGCTTCCTGATGATTGTAGAGTTCAACAACTGGCCGACTCATGCAGCATCAGTCCCTTCCTGGTTACGGTATTTGTAGAACGCAGCGATGACACTGAAAATGACGCCAACGATGGCGGTCAGCCCAGCATATTGCATGAACCGCAGGGAGGTGACGGATGAAGCGTCGCTGCCATCTCCCATGACCCTGGTGATGAGGACAACAAACAAATTCCCAGCGGAAACCGTAAGCAACCACATGCTGCCGATGGTGCTTTTCATGGCCTTCGATGCCTGCGTGTAGGCAAATTCTAGACCGGTGGTGGAGATGAGCACCTCAGCCGCCGTCAGCACCACATACGGCACCATTTGCCAGAGGATGCTCAACTTCTCCCCGGCCTCGATACGTGCCTGCAACTGGGCCACAATAACATAGGAAGCCGCAGCTAGGAACATCCCGATGCTCATGCGCCGCAGCGGCGTCGCCAGCCGGCCCGCCAGCGGATAGAGCACTAGGGTGAACAGCGGCACCAGGCTCATAACTATCAGGGGATTCATGGACTGCATCCGGTCAGCGTCGATGGTGTAGCCGAGGATGGAAGCTTCCACCATCTGCTTCCCCTGAAGCACCCATGTGGAGCCGGTCTGGTCGAACAATGCCCAGAAAACAGGAACGAGCGCAAAGATCGAAAGGACCCGCCCCAGACCCGCTCCATTCTCACGGGCTTCCGGGGACAGCCTGCTGCCTAGCGGTGTGGCTGCGAACAATAGAGAGGCGAAGGCCCCGGGGTCTGCGCTGATGCCGGCGGCGAGTTTTTTAGCCGATTGGAAAACCCAGAATGCAAACGCGAGCGCCGCTGCGCCGCCGGTGATCCACCAGTTCCCTGTCAAAAGTGAGTAGGCAAAAAGTCCTATGCCCGCCAGCCAGAGGAACCCCGTCTTTTCCCATCCCGGGACCCGCTCCACCGGCAGGTGTATGTAGTGCGCTCTCCCCAGCCAGAATATGAACGTTGCTAGCGCCATGGCAATACCGGGGATGCCGAATGCCCAACCATAACCGAAGTGATCCCGCGTCCATGGGACTAGGAGAAACGCGGCTAGGGATCCCAGATTGATACACCAGTAGAAGGCCGCGTAGGCATTTCCCAGCCTGCTGCCAGGACCGGTGAACTGATCCCCCATGAAGGCCGAGACACATGGCTTGATGCCGCCCGAGCCAAACGCTATCAACCCCAGCCCTGCATACAGACACAGCGACCGCGACTGCACATCTGGAAAGACATCACTCAGCGCCAGCACCCCGTGCCCTAGACAGTAAAAAAGCGATACCCACAGGATAGTATGATAGCGACCACAGACCTTATCAGCCAGCCAAGCTCCAAACAGCGGCATAAAGTAATTTACCGACACGAACAGATGGACAATATGGGTGGCCTCGTCTCCGGATTTAAGTAACATGCTGGTGATGTAAGCCGCCAGCAGTCCCTTCATGCCATAGTAGCTGAAACGCTCGGCAGCTTCATTTCCCAGAATATTATAGACCTGCCGCGGCCAGCTCCGGGATGGGTCCGGCCTGTGGACATTGCGGGTGTCGTATTGTGAGGAAGGAGTGTTCATAGCGGCAGTCTCCTGCCCCGCATTCATCGGGATGCAATCGCCGGAAACCGGAGGGGGGCGCATTTGCGCAGAATTTTCCGCATGGAATCCTGCGGAATCCAACGGAGAGATGGCAATATGAACCAATTTCTCCGCCTCCTCACGCCCGCCTTTGTCCTGATCCATGCTGATGCTGCTCAGGAAAACTGGCCCCGTTTTCTCGGACCCGGAGGCAGCAACACGGGACCGGCGGAGGCACCCCTAGCTTCGCTGGAACTGAAAGAGGCCTCATGGCAGAAAGAACTGCCGGGCACCGGAGTCTCCTCGCCCGTGGTCTGGGGCCGGAAACTATTCCTCACGACCGAACTCGCTGGCGAGGAAGGGCGGCGGGCAGTCATTTGCTTTGATACAGAAACCGGGGCGGAACTCTGGCGACTGACAGACAGCTTCGCCGTGCATGGCAAGCATAACTTCAACAGCTTTGCCAGCAGCACTCCGGCACTGGATGCAGAGCGGCTCTACATTTCCTGGACCAGCGGCGGTGAAATGCACGCGCTGGCCATCACTCACGACGGCAAAAAACTGTGGCAACAAAATCTTGGGCCCTACAGTGAAGACCACGGCAGCGGAGCCTCCCCGGTGCTTTCCGGAGGCTCGCTGATCGTCGTCAAAGACAGCACCGGAGTCGCCGCTGCTGACAGCTTCATCACTGGCCTAGATCCCGCCACCGGCGAGACTCGCTGGAAACTCGCCCGGCAATCACACCGGACCCCGTTCGCCACGCCCCTAACTATCGACCATGATGGGCAGCCATGCGTCGTGCTTTCCAGCAACCCGGCCGCGCTCACCTGCCTGCGCTCAAAGGACGGCAAGGTGCTCTGGCAGGTCGATAACATGGTGCCACAACTGCGCCCGGTCGGCTCCCCCGGCCTGGCTGACGGCGTGTTCTTCGGAGCCATCGGTCAGGGCGGCACCGCAAAGGCCAGCATCGCCGTGAAGCTGAAAGAGGGGAAGGCAGAGAGAATCTGGGAGGGCAAAAAAGGCGTGCCCTACGTGCCCAGCATCGTATCTATGGGGAAGAACTTTCTATTCCTCAGCGACGGCGGCATTCTCACCTGCGTCAAAGCCGGTGATGGCGAGACCCGGTGGAGCGAGCGCCTCTTTCAAGACCAAGCCTACAGTTCCCCCATTGTCGCCGGCAACCACATCTACTGCATCGGGCGCGGTGGCC